>DAINSR010000023.1:0-15265 GCA_036741255.1 Flavobacterium sp. | reverse complement strand
AATATACAGCTAATCCTTTATAAATAAAGAGATTTTAGTTTTTCAGCAGACCCTAGTTAGTAAAGAATTTGGATTTAAGATTTGAGTATCATTTTTTGAAACAATTATGTTTTGTTGTTCCAGTAATGTTTTTTCAATCTTATCCTGTTTGACTTTTAATTTGTAATCTTTGGAATTGCATTTGTGACTGCAATACCTTGTAGTGGTTTTGTGGGCAATGTAAGTTTTGCCACAATGATTACATACTTTTGGAATAGAAATATTACTGCTCATAAAATGTTGCTTTATGTTGCAATAGGTAGCGAAGTGTAGCAATATGTAGCACTATTTCTCTACTTTATATCATTTGGTTATTTGGGCAACAAAAATGATATTATGGCAACAAATAAAGGAAAATAAAATTATATAAAGTCAATAAAAAACAAGCACTTAACAAAAAAGAGAAGTGTAGTTACTTCCCGATACAAAAAGTAAAACACCCTTTATTCCTCTATGGTCTCAATGACGACTACCTACATCTTACCTACAAACAAAAGATTTTAGTAAAATGTTATTTATTTTTCGTAAGGGATTTTTTGTTTTAATTATGACGGAATTATCTGATTTTAGAAAAATTAATTTTTGTCCAAAATTAATATTTTTACCTTACCTTTTTATCTAAATTTCAAAAGTGTCTCCTATTTTATGTATAATTGATAATAGAAATTTTAATTTTAAGGTATCTTTTAGATTCAATCTCATTGCCTTTTTGTTTTCTGATAACTTTTACTTCTAATTATTTTTACCTTATTATTTTTTAATCTTTTGAAGTAATTGGTTTTTTATCTAAAATTACCTATTTTATATATTCTTTACCTTTTCCAAAATAGATTATTTATAGGTCTCTATTTCTTAATTTGACTTTTAGAGTAGATTTTAAATTTTACCTATTTTTCCCATTCAATCCCCTTATCTTTTTTATCATCTAATATATTCTATACCTCTTTACTATTTTTTAGTAGTTTGAAGATTTAATATAATTACACCTATTTTACCTAAAATCTACCCATTATTAATAACCTACTTAACTTTACTAATCTAAATTAATCTGTACAAATGATATTACTAACAAGGAAACAAAAAAGTGTAAGTTACACCTCTATATTATAAAGGGTACAACTTGGGTCGTTTTATTTCCTCTTACCTAAATATTTTCATCAATTCCAACAACCTAAATTTAGATTGGTAATAACTCCATTCTTTGATGTAAACATACAAATATCATTCTTACTTTTTGAAATAATGATTTCTTTATTTTTTAGAATATAGTTATTATCTTTTATCTCTTTACAATTTTTATCACTTATAACAAGTTCATCTGAAATTTCAAAAATACGGACTTTATCATTTTGGTTGATAACTTTATAACCAATTTCTTTATATTCAAGTTGTACAATATCTAAACTGATAAAAGTTTTTCCGTTCTTCTGAAAAATATCCTTTACTAATGCTGATTCATCTACTTTCGTTTCGTTAGAAATATTATAATCCTTACTAATTGTATTATTCCCCTCTGTTCCTTTCTCTATGATTGGTTTTTCTGTTTCAGATTTTGTGTTTTCTGTAGTAAAACTTTCATTATTTTTACTAAATATACAACCTGAAAAATTTATGGTGTTTTCATCAATGATTGTTAAACCTGTTTCGTTGGAATTATTATAATTCTGTAAATAAATTATATTATTATCTATCTCATAATCAAACCTTTTTTGAATTCCCATAATATTAATGTAACATTTTCCATCTTTAAATTCAAATTGTCCGATGGAAGAACATGCTATATCTCTACCCATTGTATAAAAACTACTATTATCAATCTTTGGTTTTACATAATAATAAGTTCCCTCAATTCTATTCTGATTACAGCTGAATAGTAAAAGAGTAACCGTACTGATTGAAATTAATTGTCTAATTTTCATATTCTTACGATTAATTTTTCAAATAATCTAAAGAATGTTCATCGACTCCGTTATTATCTTCGTCCCAAGTATAGGTTAAATTGGTGTTAGTGAAATTTACATTATTTAAAACCTCAACCTGTGACCCATTATTTGGGTCGGTAAAATTTAAAGTAATTTTGTGAGTGGAAGAATTATAATTGTAAGTTCCATTATCTGAACCTTCTAAAACACAATTATTTGAAACAAAGGCGTAATCTTTTCGTTCAAAAGTATTGTTAGAGTTAAACTGAATGTAACTCTGTTTTTTACAATTTGTTAAGGTTTGAACTACATTGTTGAATTTCCACCCATTTAAACTCCATTTGTGAACTAAAGTGGGTTGGTTTTCCGTAACTGAATTATCATCGTTACTACTACAAGAACCTAATATCAAAAGTGATATTACTAAAACGACTAATCTTTTTGTTTTCATTATACTTTCATTTTTCTACTACATCCGAAAACAAAAAAATAGGCTTGAGTTATTAACATTTACCCATTTCTGAGGAGGTCGAATTCCTGTACAATGTAGTAAAGCAACACCCAAGCCATGCTTGAGCATTTTGCTGAACTATCCACATTGTACTTTGAAATTTTCGACCTTTCAGAAATGAGATGAGTTTGCGAAATGCAGTAATTTAATTAATTATTTATTCTTTTTTTATCTTATAATTTGCCTATTTTTTATGCTGTAAATTTATAATTTCTTTTTTGATTGAGCTACAAAAGTAAAAGACTTTAGGTTTTAGATAGTTTTCCTATTCAATCCCAAAGTCTTTATAAAATTCTAATGGAATATATTAAAAAAAAATTCTTTAATTCAATAATAATTGTCTGTAATTATCTTCTAATTTTTGTCTTATTAAAAAATAAACCCCACTTTCATTGTTTTTAATTGAATTATGAACTAATTTCAAATCCTTATAATTTTTCTTATACACTTTGTAATAATCATTTTTAAAAATTAAGGATGAATACAATAAACATTTTGAATAATCCCCTATACTTACCTCATCGGGAAATGGTAAAACTCTAATATTATTGTAAGACTTCAAAAGTTGATAAAAACATCTGTTCCAAATCTCTTTATCTAATAAATCATTCAATGTAATAATACTTTTATTAAATACTTTTTTGGTTTTTATTGAATTATGATTTACAATTTCGTATCTCATAATTTTACTTCTACTTTGAAGTTCCATTTGTTTACCTTTATCGTAAATTTTTATTTTGTACTGATTAAATGAACAAAATTTTAAAAATGGTTTACCATTTTCATTATATAGAACATAAAATGGATTAGTTGCTGTGGTTACTATACTTTGAAATCTATCAATAATATCTTTAAAAGGATTATATTTGAAGGTTTGAATGTTTAATCCATATTCAAATTTACCTTTTAAATAAATTTCATTAGAACTTACATTTAATTTATTTTCAATATAATTAATTGTTATCTCTACTTTGGAATAGGTAAAATCATCGTGATTATACAGCCCAAAATTATTTATTTCAGAGTTATAAAACTTATGTAAAGAGTTCTGTATTCTTAAGACATTTTCATTAGAAAAATAATAAACTCTTAAATTACTCCAAAATACAATCTTTCTACCTCTGCTATAATTACAGTTATTTATTTGACCTATATTTTCTAAAAATTGATTGAAATTTTCATGTGTAAAATTTCTAACTTCTAAACTTACTCCATCAAACATAACTATTCTTTTTATCGTTAAAAAATTGATTTGTTTTTTCGTCTAATTCTTGTTTTGAAAAGAATTTGTTTGCTGTAATGTAAGTTGTAAGGTCTGTTAATTTGTAATACACCTTTTTACTTCCGTTTGGTTTATAAAATGGAAGTACTTTTCTGTGATTCATTTTGTACAATGTACTCTTTGAAATTCCTAAAAACCTCACAGTTTCACTTAAATCTAAAAACTCCTTGTTGAAATTTGAACTACCACTTAACAATCGCTCGATAGTCGTAATGATGTCTTTCATCTTAATAATGATTAAAATGTTAAATTCGATTCTTTTAATTACGATTTTTATAATGGGAGAAATCCCATTTTAAGCGATCTCGGTATTTCAAAAAAGAAATCCTAAAGTATCTTTCTTTTAGATTTTGTGATACTTTAAAGTAAACATACGAAAGATTTTTGAATTGTCAAAATTTTTACATAAAAAAAGAGAAACTTTTTTTGTTTCTCCTTTCCTTATTCTTTATTTTGTTACCTAAAATTCAAAAACAGGTAATTTATTGACTGCTTCAATTTTGGTATCATTTAATACTTTGGCGTATATTGATGTGGTTTTCAGTTCTTTATGACCCAGAATTTTTGATACTGTGTAAATATCTACATCATTATTTAACAACATAATAGCTGCTGTATGTCTTCCACAATGAAATGTAATATGTTTAGTAATTCCCGCTTTCAAACACCATCTTAATAAAGCCGTATTAAAATAATCAGAATATTTTAATCCTTTAAAAACTCTTTCTTCATCCTCTTTTCTTTCTCCCATTAAATGGACTGCATTCGCTGAAATAGGTAGAGATTCAAAATGTTTGGTTTTCTTTTGGGTATAAACAATTGAATAAACCCCATTCTCTAATCGCACTTCTTTCCAAGTGAGTTTATTAATATCTGACCATCTTAAACCTGTAAAACACGAAAATAAGAACGCTCTCTTTAATACTTCGTATCTACATTCAGTATTAATCAATTTTTGTATTTCTTCTTTTGTTAAATATTCTCTATGAGTTTCTACTTCTCTAATACATTTTACTCTATCGGCTGGATTATCTCTTATTAATTTTTTTCTATATGATTCGTGAATGGAATGTTTGAAAATATTGAAGTATTGGGAGGCAGAATTTACTTTTACCTTTGATAAAAGATAAGTCTTAAATTGTTCCATCAATCTTTCATCTATTTCTGTAAATGAAATATTTTTATTAAAATTATTCAGATGTTTATAAACACTGTCCCAACTTCCAAAATTTACACCATTTTTTTGTCTCTCTTCCCATAGTTCCAAAAAGAATTTATTGAAATTTTGATATGTTTTGGTAGGTTTTTTATATCCATAACCTTCATTTTGAAGTCGGTAAAGTCTTTCCACTCTTATTTTTTCGGCAATCTCCATTGTTTGTTTATTCATCTGTTTGATGGTGGAGTTACTTTTTTCAGGTTCAAGGTAAAGTTTTAAATTTTCCTGCCATTGGGTTTTGTTTGAATATAACTCTAAATATAACGCAAATCTTCCCTTTTCTTTTAAAGCTCTTTTTCTTACATAAACTGTCATTTTGTACTGATTTTACTGATTTTTAGACCCTAAAATTAAAATCATTAAATAATACTTACAACTGGGGTAATGAAAAAGTATAAAATGGGAAACAATCGGAAAATAAATAATTTTCTAACCCCTTATGAATAAAGAGTTTTTCTTTCCTTTTCTTTCTTTTAGATTGATTTTGTGGACTTTGCCTATTTACCGATACAAAAATTTGCAAAAATATTACCAAGCAATTCGTCGCTAGTAACCTCACCCGTAATTTCGCCAAAATAAAATAAAGCCTCTCGAATATCAATAGCTAACAAATCTGAAGAAATGCTTTGATCTAATCCAAAACGTACTTTTGTTACTTCTTCTAAAGCCTTAATCAATGCGTCATAATGACGGGTATTTGTTACAATATTTTCATTATTACGTAACGCTCCAGTGTTTATGAGGCTAAGCAAGTTATTTTTAAGTTCTTCTAATCCTATTTTTTTTTGGGCAGAAATAGGTACAAATTTTATGTTTAGGGTTTCAAGTTGTTGGCTAATCAATGTTATATCTTCATTTGATAATAAATCTATTTTGTTGATAATAACGATTAATGGTTTTAAAGGATACTTGTTGTTTACTTTTTCTATTTCTGTTATGTATTCTAAACTTGAAATCTTAAATTTTAAACTTTCAAACAAATACAAAACCACTTGAGCTTGTTCTAATTTTTCAAACGTTTTTTTAATACCAATACTTTCTACATAATCCTGAGTTTCTCGTATTCCAGCGGTGTCAATAAATCTAAAATTAATTCCATTTATTACTAATTCATCTTCAATGGTATCTCGTGTTGTACCAGCAATTTCAGACACTATGGCACGTTCTTCGTTTAATAGTGCATTTAAAAGAGTTGATTTTCCTACATTGGGTTCGCCCACAATAGCAATTGGGATTCCGTTTTTAATTACATTACCCACTGCAAAAGAGTCAATCAATCGTTTTAAAACAAATTCTATTCGCTTAACAAATTCATAAAATTGAGTTCTATCAGCAAAAGCAACGTCTTCTTCTGCAAAGTCTAATTCGAGTTCGATTAGCGAAGCAAAATTGAGTAATTCCCCTCTAAGTTTGGCAATTTCATTGCTAAATCCACCTCGCATTTGTTGCATGGCTATATGATGTGTTGCTTCATTATCAGATGCTATTAAGTCAGCAACAGCTTCTGCTTGTGATAAATCGAGTTTTCCATTTAAAAAAGCACGCAAGGTAAACTCTCCGGGTTGAGCCATTTTTGCTCCATTTCTTAATAACAGTTGGATAATTTGTTGCTGTATAAATGTTGAACCATGGCACGAAAGTTCTACTACATCTTCTCCAGTGTATGAGTGGGGATTTCTAAAAATGGAAAGCAGTACTTGGTCAAACACTTTTGAATCTTCAACGACGTAGCCAAGGTGGATGGTGTGTGTTTTTTGTTTTAGAATATTTTTGCCAGAAACTGATTCAAAAATCCTTGAGGCAATTTCTATTGCTTTACTTCCTGAAAGTCTAATAACAGCAATAGCACCAGATCCAGAGGGAGTAGCCAATGCTACAATGGTTTCATAATTTATCATAGTGCAAATATAAAAAGATTTTTTAGTTGATAGAAAACATTTAAAAGGGTAAACAAAAGTACAAGGAAATGCATTATCTTTGCTACTATTATTCTATACGAGATAACGATTGTTTCGTCATTGAATGTCTCAAAGGGCTTTCAAAAGAAGTCTTTTTGCATTTCAGCCAAAATTTGGGAGGGGATTAATATTACCATTGAAGCATTAGGAATTCTGCTTGTACCTCTCGATAAAGTTAGCTATTTTATGTCAGACTTTTTATGTCTCTTGGAATTTGGGTTTAACCCGAGCTTATTTAAGAGGCTTGAAGCCCTGATTAGTCAATAGTTTTAGAAATCTAAAGAACTTTTGCTCAATAGAAATTACACTTTTTAGCCCTCCTTTATATATTACTACTCGGTATAATAAATGCAACTGCAACTAAACTATTATTTTTTTGAGTGTTTTTTAGTTTTACAGTAAAACTTTTGCTTATTTTAGCACTGTCAATAAATTAAAATGATTTCAGAGTCACAATTTAAAGCTGAATTACAAAGTATCATTACAAATGCATTAAGAGAAGATGTTGGTGCTGGAGATTATAGTTCACTTGCAAGCATTCCAGAAGATGTTCAAGGGAGAGCAAAGTTATTAGTGAAAGATGAGGGAATTATTGCAGGTGTTGAATTTGCTAAAATGATATATAGCTGTGTTGATTCAGAAATTGTATTTGAAACTTTTATTCAAGATGGCGAAAAAGTAACAAATCAAGATGTTGTTTTTCATGTTTATGGTTCTTCACAATCCATTTTAAAAGCCGAGCGTATTGTTTTAAACTCTATGCAACGAATGAGTGCCATTGCAACAAAAACTCAATTATATGTGGGTTTGATTGGTAATCTAAAAACAAAAATATTAGACACCAGAAAAACGACTCCATGTTTTAGAGCTGCAGAAAAATGGGCTGTAAAAATAGGAGGAGGTGAAAATCATCGGTATGCTTTGTATGATATGATCATGCTCAAAGACAATCATATTGATTTTGCTGGCGGAATTTTAGAGGCTGTTGAAAAAACAAAAAGCTATTTAAAAAGGCATAATTTAGATTTGAAAATTATTGTAGAAGCAAGAACAATAAATGAAGTAGAAGAAATTTTGAAAGCAGGTGGAGTGTATAGAATACTGCTAGACAATTTTGATCTTGAAACCACAAAACAAGCAATTGCATTAATAGGCGGCAGTTGTCTTAGTGAATCTTCGGGAAACATTAACGAAAAAACTATAAGAGATTATGCCCTTTGTGGTGTAGATTATATTTCTTGTGGAGCATTAACACATTCTGTTCAAAACATGGATTTGAGTTTAAAAGCCTTTTAAGATATGTCAGAAATTATAGAGAATAAACTTCATAAAATACCTGTCATAAACCAATTAGTAGTTATAACTAAGCAATTCAAATTTAAGTCTTTAGCAGAAGGCTTATCCCTGTATGATATATTAGAGTTATATATTTTAGGGATTTTTAAAGGAGCTTTTTCATATAGAGCTAGTGCCATAGCCTTTAGCTTTTTTATGGCATTGTTTCCGTTTGCACTATTCATTTTAAACTTAATTCCGTTTATTCCTATTTCAAATTTTCAAAATGATTTTATTCTTTTCATTGGACAAAATGTACCCCCAACAACTTTTGATGCTATTGAAGTGATAATTCAAGACATTTTAAATAACAGTTATCAGGGATTACTTTCAAGTGGTTTTATTTTATCTATATTTTTAATGACAAATGGAGTTAATGCCATATTAGGGGGGTTTGAAATGAGCGAACACATTACCGTGTCTCGTGGCTATTTTAAACAATATTTAATATCGCTGGCATTATCATTAATCTTATCATTGCTCTTAATTGTAACGGTTGCAGCAATAGTAATTTTTGAAGTTTTCATACAAAAAGTAAAAATTCAAGATTATCTCTCCGATAGTATTTCAATAATTCAATGGGGTAGATATATTTTTGTAATTCTGATGATTCTTATTACCACCGCCACATTATACAAGTATGGTACTAAAGAAACTACACAAATATCCTTTTTTAGTTATGGAGCTATTTTTACTACTTTATTAATTATTTTTAGCTCTTACATCTTTGGTATTTATGTAGAAAAATTTGCCCGTTACAATGAATTATACGGTTCCATTGGCACGCTTTTAGTTTTGATGTTTTATATATGGATTAACTGCATGGTTTTACTATTAGGATTTGAATTAAATGCTGCCATAAACAAATTGAAAAGAAAAAAAATATATCATCAATAACGCTAGAACAAGAAAAGTAAAACTGATATTTGTGATTAGTTGATGCTTCTAAAGAATAAAGCCAACTACTATCAAATGTTACATAACAACTGAAAATTAAAATTCGCAAATATGAAAAATCAATTTTTAACCATGCTGTTCGTTGGATTATCAACATTTATTTCTAATGCACAACCAGTACTTGCTGGTATAAGACTAGAAGAAAAAATCGTTGTTGAAGGCAAAAATCTAGTCCTCAATGGTGCAGGTATCAGAGAAAAATACTTTATGGACTTGTATGTGGGCTCTTTGTATGTAACAAAAAAATCATCAAACGATCAAGAATTAATTAATAGTAAAGATGCCACCGCAATTAAACTAAATATTATTTCTGGAATGATAACTTCTAAAAAAATGATTAGTGCCGTGAACGAAGGTTTTGAAAACGCAACAAATAAGAATACTGCTCCTTTAAAAGCTAAAATTGATAAATTTAAAGGTTTTTTTAAAGATGAGATTGTAAAAGGTGATGTTTTTACCATTGCATTTGACGGAAATGAAGTACATGTTTTTAAAAATGGAACAAAAAAAGGTTCTATTGATGGGTATGATTTTAAAAAGGTATTATTTGCAATTTGGCTAGGAAAAAAACCTGCTGACGAGGACTTGAAAAGAGGCATGCTAGGAAATTAGTGTACTAATACAAAAAAACAAATACTTTTTACAAAGAATTTTTAAACCCAAATTTCAAGAGACATAAAAAGTCTGACATAAAATAGCTAACTTTATCGAGAGGTACAAGCAGAATTCCTAATGCTTCAATGGTAATATTAATCCCCTCCCAAATTTTGGCTGAAATGCAAAAAGACTTCTTTTGAAAGCCCTTTGAGACATTCAATGACGAAACAATCGTTATCTCGTATAGAATAATAGTAAGATAATGTATTTCCTTGTACTTATATTTTTAAGATTTTAAAAAGGAGTAAGTGCTTATTTTTGAAGTAGTTTTAGTTTCTAATAGATTTCTAGTGCGTATTCTGGTTAAGTCATAATAAGAAGTATAGGTATTGTTATTAGAATCTTGTAAAATGTGTTAATCCAAATGGACAGCAAAATGTTGTGGGATCTTATTTTATGCAAAAAACCGTTTCAAATATTATGAAACGGTTTTTTAATTTTAGTTTATCAAAATAATTTAACCCTTTTTAAACTGAGCCATTTTAAGTTTTTCTTTCTCGCTCATAGCATCTCTCATTAAAGGGGTTGCAATAAATAACGAAGAATAAGTTCCTACAAGAATACCAATTAAAATAGCAAAAACAAATCCTCTGATAGTTTCCCCACCAAAAATGAATATGGCAACTAAAACAACTAACGTTGTTGCAGAGGTGTTAATTGTTCTACTCAAGGTAGTATTTACAGCACGGTTTGTTAAACCATCAAAATCTGAACATGAATTATAATCTAAATATTCTCTAATTCTATCAAAAACAATAACCGTATCATTAAGAGAATATCCAATAACTGTTAAAATAGCAGCTATAAAAGCCTGGTCTATTTCCATATTGAAGGGGAGAATGGTATAAAAGAATGAAAATATACCTAAAACAATTATAGCATCGTGTGCCACAGCTATTACAGCACCAAAACCAAATTGCCATTTTCTATAAGAAAGCATTAAATATAGAAAAACTACAAATAATGAACCTACAACTGCCCAAATAGAATTTGTTTTTATATCTTTTGAAATAGTACCGGAAACTTTTGATGACTGCATGATACCCACTTTTTTACTCTCTGATGGAGCTACAAAACTTTCATAGGTAGTATCTTCTGGCAGGTATTTTTTTAGTGTTTGATACAAAATTTTGTTTACCGCTGCATCAACTCCTTCGCCCTCTTCATCAACTCTGTATTTTGTTGTTATTTTTAATTGGTTGTCGTTTCCATATACTTTTGCTTCGGCACTACCAAAAACGGCAACTAAGTCTTTTGCTACATCTGGGGCAGAAACGGTTTTGTCAAAACGTACTTGATAGGTTCTACCTCCCACAAAATCAACGCCTAAATTTAATCCTTTTGTAGCCATAGAAAATATACTCAATGCCACCAATACTCCAGATATTACATAAGCAATTTTTCTTTTTCCTAAAAAATCAAAACTTAAATTTTTAAACCAATTTTGAGTAATTCCTGTTGAAAAAGCCAATTTTTCACCCCTTGAAATGCTCCAGTCTAAAAATATTCTAGTTATAAAAATAGCTGTAAACAAAGAAGTTAAAATACCAATTAATAGAGTAGTCGCAAATCCTTTTATTGGTCCTGTTCCTAAAAAGAATAATATTAATGCTGTTATAAAAGTTGTAACGTTTGCATCAACAATAGATGACATTGCTCCTTTCCATGTGTAGGCATAATTTACTGCATCTTCAGAATTTTTTCCAGAATCTAATTCTTCTTTTGCTCTTTCATAAATAATAACATTAGCATCTACTGCCATACCAATGGTTAAAACGATACCTGCAATACCTGGCAATGTCAATACGGCACCAAAGCTTGCTAAAATTCCAAAAATAAACAATATGTTAACCAGTAATGCTAAATTTGCATAGAAACCTGTTTTTCCATAGTAGAATAACATCCATAATAAAACAAGTGAAAAGCCAATTATAAAGGAGATCATACCACTATTTATTGCTTCTTTACCAAGTGAGGGACCCACAACATCTGACTGAACTATTTCTGCTCTTGCAGGTAGTTTTCCGGCTCTCAAGACATTAGCTAAATCTTTTGTTTCTTCTATTGAAAAATCTCCTGATATTTCTGAGCTACCTCCAGAAATAGGACCTCTAGAAACTCCTGGTGCGGAGTAAACTGTGTTATCAAGAGTTATAGCTATGGCATTTCTTTTTTGAGAAACTTCACCAGTCAATTTTTCCCAAAGCTTGGCACCTCTTCCGTCCATTTGCATACTCACAGCTGGCTTACCTGAATTGTCAAAGGTGTCAGTAGCATTTGTAATAACACTACCTGTAATGGGTGCTACATTTTCTCTATTACCTATTAAAGCATATAATTCTGTTAAATCAGGATTTTTATCGTTTACCTTTCCCCATGCAAACTTAACATCAGCCAACTCAGTTGGTAATAATGACTTGATATCGTTTCGCTTTAAATAAGCATTTATTTTAGCGGTATCAGATATTTTTGCTATACCAATTACAGATGTACCTGGTTGCTGGGTTAATTGAATTTTTTCAAACAAAGGATTAAATTGTTTTGACAAGCTATCTTTTTTATCCACTAGTAATGAATCAAGTCCTTTTGCAACTATTTTTTTTACTTGGTTCTTATTAGGCTCTGTCTTTTTCAATGCTTCGTTTACAGATACTAAATATTGAGCCACTTCTTCTATTTTGTAAGTCTCCCAAAATTCTAATTGAGCTGTTCCTTGTAATAATTTTTTAATTCGATCTACATCTTTTGCTCCTGGTAATTCTACTAAAACTCTACCTGTTTCGCCAAGCATCTGAATGTTTGGTTGGGTAACTCCAAATTGGTCAATTCGTTTTCTAATGACTTCAAAAGCACTCTCTACAGATTTAGCAATTTCTTGTTTAATAATCGGTTTTACTTGATTATTTGTCATATCAAACCGAATAACTTCATCAAGAGCTCTGGTTCCAAAAACCTCTGGACTCGATAATTTTAAATTTGACGAAGAAGCCTCTTTTTCAAAAGTTTCAAAAAATGCGTCTAAAAAAGTTTGATTCCCTTTTTGATTTTTGCCAGTTTCTTCTAATGCTTTATTGAAAATTGGATTTTTTGAATTGTTTGCGAGTCCTTTAATTAAATCTTTAACCGATATTTGAAGTATTACGTTGATTCCTCCTTCAAGGTCTAATCCTTTATTGATTTGTTTTGCAATAACCTCATTGTATGTATTACCAAGATACACTTCTTGTTTACCAATTGAGTCTAAATATTTTTGCTCTTTTGCAAAATCTCCTTTAGCGTAAGCTTTAGCCTTATCTGCATAACTGTTAGCAACAAATGTAAACGTAAGCTGATAGATACAAGCAGCAGCAAAAATTAGTGCGAAAAATTTAATAAGTCCTTTATTCTGCATTATTCATATAATTTTAGTGATGTGTTTTTAAAAAACGGACAAATATATAGTATCCTAAAGTATTAAACAATTTTATTTTTAATAAAGTTGGCGTGTTTATAAATGAATTGTGGGTGCATTTACTAATGGAACTTAACTTTTTCTTGAATAGCTTCACAAGCTTTGTTGAGTAATTGAAACACATTTTCAAAATCTGTTTCATTTCCATAATAAGGATCAGGAACTTCTAAGTTAGAATTTGGATGCAATTCGTTTAAAATCAACTTCACTTTTTTATGGTGTTCTGTAGTAGGGGCTAATTTTATAACGTCTTCATAATTAGATTTATCCATTACATAAATATAATCATATAAATCAAAAAAAGTGGCATTAAAATGTTTGCAGCGTTGCTTAGAAATATCAATACCATACTTTTTTGCCACAGCAATAGAACGATAATCTGGAGGATTCCCTATATGATATGTTGCTGTTCCTGCACTATCTACAAAAATGAAGGGGTTTACTTTTGATTGTAAAATTCCTTCTGCTAAAGGTGATCTACAAATATTGCCCAAGCAAACCATAACCACCTTTACCATTTTTACAGCGAAAGTTTTTTATTAATGTCTTCTACAAATTTTTTGAATTGCTTGTCGGTAGTAACTAAGTTATCAACAGTTTTGCAAGCATGTAAAACAGTGGCATGATCTCTATCTCCTATTTGTGAACCAATATTCGCTAGAGAATTTTTGGTAAACTTTTTTGCAAAAAACATAGCTAGTTGACGTGCCTGAACCACGTGTCTTTTTCTTGTTTTTGATTGTAAAATATCTATGTCTAATTGAAAATACTCTGAAACAACTTTTTGTATAAAATCAATAGATATTTCTCGTTTTACATTTTTAACAAATTTTTCAACAATTTGTTTTGCTAAGTCAACCGTAATTTCTTTTTTATTAAATGATGATTGAGCAATTAAAGAAATAATGGCTCCTTCAAGTTCTCTAACGTTTGTTTTTATATTTTTGGCAACATATTCCACAATTTCATCTGGCATATCTACACCGTCTCTATAAAGAATATTCTTCAATATAGAAACCCTAGTTTCATAATCTGGTTGATGCAATTCTGCTGATAGGCCCCATTTAAAACGAGATAATAAACGCTGTTCAATATCTTGCATGTCAATAGGGGCTTTATCTGACGTTAAAATAACTTGTTTTCCGTTTTGATGCAAATAATTAAAAATATGAAAAAACACATCTTGAGTACCTGTTTTACCTGATAAAAACTGAACATCGTCAATAATTAAAACATCTATAAGTTGATAGAAATGGATAAAATCATTTCGAGTATTTTTTAGTACTGAATCAATATATTGTTGTGTAAAAATCTCTGCCGATATGTATAAAACTGTTTTTTCAGGATATTTGTCTTTGATTTCAACCCCAATAGCATGTGCCAAGTGGGTTTTTCCTAACCCTACTCCACCAAAAATCAATAGAGGATTAAATGACGTTCCTCCGGGTTTGTTTGCCACCGCTAAACCAGCACTTCGTGCAAGCCTGTTAGAATCTCCTTCTAAAAAATTCTCAAAACTATAATTAGCATTTAATTGCGATTCAATTTTTAAATTTCTAATTCCAGGAATAACAAACGGATTTCGTAATTCGGTATTTTTACTAACTGGAGGAAAATTTACTTCCTGTGGTTTCACACTTGCTCTTTGTGAACTTGGCAATTGTTCAGTATATGGAACATTATTACCATAAGTATTTTCCATTTTAATTTTATATAGTAACTTTGCCGAGTTACCTAACTCTCTTGTAAGAGCAACTTTTAAAAGTTTTACAAAATGCTCCTCAAGCCATTCAAAAAAAAACTTACTAGGAACTTGAATGTATAATGCGTTATCAGTTAGTTCAACAGGAACAATGGGTTTAAACCACGTATTGAAGGCTTGTTCTTGAATGTTGTCCTTAATAAAAATTAAACAGTTATCCCATACTTATTTC
>DAINSR010000022.1:6054-15399 GCA_036741255.1 Flavobacterium sp. | reverse complement strand
ATTATTTGGACTATTTTTAAATCATAATTAGTATTATGTTGATGCTTGTGAGGAATGTTGAAAAATCAACATCAATACAACCCTTGCCACAACCGTCACTGGTCAAATACGAAGGCAAAAACCGAAACTATTGTATTAAGACTATAATTAGCGAACTCTTGCCAGAACTTTATTTTATTAAACTTTTTTATTATGCCCAACTAAAGATACTGTGATAAAAAAATGTAATTATTTGCATGAAAAATATAGTTGTAAGTTGTACTATTTAATTGAAAAAGAATGGAGAGCAGTTAGTCTATTGATTTTACTACTGCTTTTTCGGCTTGTTTTTTAGTTCCGTCAAAGCCTTCAACGCCAGAAACGGTGGTGTATTTTAACACATAGCGTTTTCCGGGGTTAATCCTGTTGTAGATGCTTTGGCACATTAAAGTGGCTTCATGAAAACCGCACAAAATGAGTTTTAATTTTCCGGGATAGGTATTTACATCGCCAATGGCATATATTCCGTTGATGTTTGTTTGATAATCAAGAGTATTATTGACTTTAATAGCGTTTTTTTCTATTTCCAGCCCCCAGTTTGCAATAGCTCCCAGTTTAGGGGTAAGTCCAAAAAGAGGTATAAAATAGTCAGTTTCCACAACTTGTTGCTCCCCTTCATTTTCTAAAACAATTTGCTCTAAACGGTTTTTCCCGCTGATGGCAACCACTTCTGCAGGGGTGATGAGTTTAATTTTTCCAGATTTTTTGAGTTCTTGTACTTTTTCTACAGAATCTAAGGCCCCTCTAAACTCATTTCTTCTATGAACTAATGTTACTGAAGATGCTACATTTGAAAGAAAGATGCTCCAGTCTAGTGCAGAGTCGCCCCCACCGGCAATGACAATTTTTTTGTTTCTAAATAATTCGGGGTCTTTAACAAAATACTCTACGCCATTTTCTTCATAAAAACTAAGGTTTTCTAGTTGCGGTTTTCTGGGTTCAAAAGTACCTAACCCTCCTGCTATGGCAATGGCTTTTGCATGATGTTTAACCCCTTTGTTTGTGGTAACTATAAACGTTCCGTCATCAAGTTTATCAATAGTTTCGGCGGTTTGCCCTAGTGTAAAACCGGGTTGAAACTGTTTTATTTGTTCCATTAAGTTGTTTACTAAATCGCCTGCTAACACCTCTGGAAAGCCCGGAATATCAAAAATGGGTTTTTTAGGATACAACTCGGCGAGCTGTCCTCCGGGTTGAGGCAGTGCGTCAATAATGTGGCACTTGAGTTGTAATAATCCAGCTTCAAAAACAGCAAATAGTCCTGTGGGGCCGGCTCCTATAATGAGTATGTCTGTTTGTATCATTTTTTTAAAATTACCTTGGTTGAGGTTGCAAAGTTGTTTAAAAATGTGTTGTTGTATTTACTTTTATGTTGCGTTAGGGGGTGTAGCGGCATCCTTTTGTGTAATGTAATGGAACAAAAGATATAGCGAAAAACCCGGACTCGCCTTAGCGAAGGAACGCCCCAATGATAGAAATTATATGTTTTCTACGGTTTCTATTTGTGGCACCACTCGTTTAATGGTAGATTCTACACCAGCTTTCATAGTGCTTTGATTGATGCTGCAACTGTTACACGCTCCTTCTAATCGCACTTTTACATGTTTGTTATCAATGATGTCTATGAGTGTGATATTTCCTCCGTCTGAAATTAAAAAGGGTCTAATTTCGTCTAAGGCTTTTTCTACATGCAGCTTTAAATCTTGTGTGTTCATGTTTTTTAGGTTTAGTGATGGTGCCTGAAATTAGTGTTTAGTAGTTTAAAGAGCTGTTTGCTAATGACAATGCAAAGCCTACTTTTTTTTAATGGCAGAACATCCTGCCATAGTAGTTATTTTTATAGCCTCTGTGGGGGCCAAGTTTTCGTTTCGGTTGATGGTTTCTTGCACCACATTTTTAGTTATTTCTTCAAATATTTTTTCTAAAATTGATTGTGTTTGTAAAGCTGCAGGGCGTCCATAGTCTCCCGCTTCTCGAATGCTTTGAACTAATGGAACTTCGCCCAGTAAGGGTACGTTCAAATCGTGAGCCAAGTTTTTTGCTCCTTCTTTTCCAAAGATGTAATATTTGTTGTTTGGAAGCTCTTCAGGAGTAAAATAAGCCATGTTTTCAATAATACCTAAAACGGGTACTTTTATAGCATCTGATAAAAACATTGCAACCCCTTTTTTAGCATCGGCAAGAGCCACCGCCTGAGGTGTGCTAACTACCACCGCCCCCGTGATGGGTAGTGATTGCATAATAGATAAATGAATGTCTCCCGTGCCAGGGGGCAAATCAATGAGCATGAAATCTAGCTCGCCCCAGTGGGCATCAAAAATCATTTGGTTTAAGGCTTTTGAAGCCATGGGTCCACGCCAAATGATCGCTTGGTCTGGTTTTGTAAAAAATCCTATGGAGAGCATTTCTATACCATAGCTGTTGATGGGTTGCATTTTTGATTTTCCGTCAATTTCAATGGATATGGGTTTTGCATTTTCTACATCAAACATTATGGGCATGGAAGGACCATAAATATCGGCATCTAAAACACCAACTTTAAAACCCATTTTTGCCAATGTAACTGCCAAGTTTGCCGTAATGGTTGATTTTCCTACGCCCCCTTTACCAGAGGCAATAGCAATGATATTACTTATACCTGGTATTTGTTTTCCTTTTATAAGATTTGGGTTATCGGGTTTTTGTGGAGCTTCTATTTTGATATTGACTTTTACTTTTGCTTTTTCATAAACTTTTTCGTGTATGGTTTTAATAACATCTAACTCGGCACGTTTTTTTATGTGTAGAGCGGGAGTTGCAAGTATAAGATCCACAACTACTTCGTCTCCAAAAGTGATAACATTTTGAACAGCACCACTTTCCACCATGTTTTTTCCTTCGCCAGCTACTGTAATGGTTTCTAGTGCTTTAAGAATTTCTTTTCTATCTAATTTCATTGTTACTTTAAAAAGATATATTTTTTGTTATTTTGTTTGTGCTACTAAGCTTTATTTAAACTGATTAAGAATTGCAAAGATAAGCATTAAGTTTACAAGTTTTAAATAACCAGGTTATAAAGTTTTCTTATAATTAGCAGTGGAGTTAAAATAAAAAAAGCAATTTTATGAAAAAATTGCCTGAATTTTAAAATGATAATTTTTTATGGGTTCCAAAAAGGAACATACATAGCTAGTAATGTAAAAATAAATTAAAACAAATTTCTACATAATCATCAACAACTACTAATCCTAATAATTTTTTGGGAGATTTTAATTTAAAATCTTTGATGTTAATTTTTAAGTTTCCTTTAACGCTTTTATTATGTTGATTAAAATCTGTAGGCACACAGTATTCATTTTCTACACCTGCGATTTTTACAACTACTTTAGTAGTTAAATTATCTTTCTTGGTACTAATTTCTTTTACATCAATTAAAATGTGCGGATAAGCATCTGCTTTTAGAATTGTTTTAAAGTCTTTTGAAATCATTTTATGAGCACAATCAAAACCATTGCTGTTGATTTCAATTTTAGCACCTTCTAACACAATTTTTGAGGGGTTTTTTGTTACAGAAACCAATAATTCATTTTCAATAAAATCAGAATTATATCGGCACTCAAAAGTATTGATATTTGATTTTCCTTTAATGATTACTTCGCTATTGCGTGTAATTTTTACTTCGGTTTGATTTTTTGAAAACCCAAAGCATAAAAGAATTAAAAGGGCTATTATACTAATTGTTCTCATAATTTTTATTACTATTATAGAGACTATCTTAAAAGTATTTTTCTTGGTCAAGCCAAACTAGTTTAAGTTTCTAAACAATTGAATATCAATTTTTAAGATTCTAAAGCAAGTTCACAATGACAGGAAATAGACTTTTTAGATAGCCTCTTTAGTTACTAAATTTTATTAGAAAGTGATAACGGCTTCAAACATTAATCCATCAAATTTACCACCATATAAGTTGTTTAAACTAGTACCAGCAAACTCAGAATAATGTTTATAAGATTGAGTAGTATAGGCAAGTTTTGCTAAAATATTTTTAGTCATAAACCATCCAGCACTTGCTTCAAATCTATCAACTCTTACACTGCGAGCATCTGCATTAGCTAATTTTCCTGTTACTATATTGTATCTTCCACCCACATAGAATTTTTCATTAGTTCCAAATCTATAAACCACATCGCCAGCATATTGATCCACTTTTCTAGTTTTATCTACCCCTTTTTTATCACCACCTTTTGCAAGTTCTACTGTTCCAAAGAATTCTAATCCTTTAAATTTAACAAATGGATTAATCATTACGGTTGTAAACCAGTTTGCAAAACCAGGATTAAAACGACCTGTAGTATGGTTTGCTGCTAAATCTTTGGTAGCATTATTATCCACAAGTGTTGTATTGTAAGAATACGCAGCATTAGACATTACATAATAATAATGGCTACCTGCACGATCAGAGCTCCATGGATTTCCGCTCATGTTTGCATTGTGTGCTAATGAAGCTGTTAATCTCACTCTTAAATCAGTATCCAATTGTTTGTCAAAACCTAATTTAGCTAGTATAGTGGGACTAATTGTAGTATTTTGATTTGGCGTGGCAGGTGTAGTTGCTGCCGGAACAAACTCGGTAACATTTTGATTTAATTTACCGTTTGTAATTCCTAACATTGATACTAAACCATTGCGGTTGTAGTAAATTTCGGCACCCATTTCTGTTGTAAAAGAATCCATAATATTACTTTCAATAAATGGATTTACTAAGGTGTTACCATTATCTGATCTTCTAAAATGGGCATCACCATAATTGTTTTCCATTTGTCCAATTTTTATGGTGGCATATTTCATAAAACTAGCTAGGAAATCTTTTTTAATAAAATCTAGCTTATCTATTTGTAAATACCCTCCTTTTACCCATGTTTCATTGTGGTGTCTTGAGGCTAAATATAAATCTAAGTTTACACGAACCCCATCAAAAAGTTGAGCCCCAATAGTCATGTTTGCTGTAGGTAGGTTAAACTGATTTTCTAAATTATTTAATCTATAATTTGTTACTGCAGCACCGTTTGAAGCTGTATAAGTTCCAGATTTGTGGTCGTTAAATGAGTTTAATGCCTGAAATTGTAATGCAAAAGCTCCTCCTAAATCAACGCTAATACCTTTAAATGTTGCACTGTCTTTTTTTACATCAAACACGTTGATGCCTCTTTGATCTCTTGGTATTAGGTTTTGCATGTTTCCAAAAGAAGTAACTTGAGCTATAGCATTGCCAGATAAAAACAGGACAATGGCTAGTACTGATAATTTTAAAAATGGTTTCATGATTTTTTGTTATTAATTTGGTTATTATTTAGTTGTTGTTTAATTGTATGCTATGTTAAAATTTACGGTAACATCTTTCCCTGTCTTAATAGTTCCTAATAAAGCTGTTGGAGGTTTCACACCATAAGTGGTCATGTCTATTTTTGTTTTACCATTAAAAATTGCTTTTTTACCTATAATTTTTACTTGAAAAGATTGGTTTATTTTTTTTGTAACGCCACAAATTGTTAAATCGCCTAAAGTTTCAACAGTATAATTTTCTGAAGATTTTGAGATTTTTGAAACATTGGTTAATTTATAAGTAATGTTTTTATACATAGCACTGTTTAGTGCCTTATAAGTGTTGTTATCCATTCCCTTTTTTCCGCTTTTTAATTGCTCAACCTCTACAGAAAAATCTAAACTTTTAATGGCTTTTAATTCTCCAGCCTCTAAAGACAAGTTTGATTTACCCGACATTGATTTTGCGTCTATTTCCCAATCGTGTAAATTTGACGTGCCCAAAACTATTAGTTTACTATCCGCCAAGGCTACTTTATAATCTTGAGCTAATGCAATATTGAAATTATAAAAAGTTAGTATTAGCAAAAAGATTGATTTAATGGTTGTTTTTAAATTATTCATAATGCTTGTATTTGAAGATTTGTTTTATATTTTTTTAACAATACAAATTTCAAACAAATAAATATTGGTTTTTATGATAATTGTCATACTTATAAAATTTTTATAGAATATTTTAAAATGGTTATTTAATTTCAATATTGACGGGCAACACCAAGCAATAACAGAAGATTTATACTATAAAAACATTTTAAATAAATGTGAAGCGGTAAATATGAGGGTAATACACAAAAAAATCAAATTTTAAGAACACCTCTAAAAACTCGTTTGGTCTTGAGAAATGAGGATTTTAAAAAAAGACAAGGTGTTTTTTTGATACTCTACTAAAAAAGTGTGTAAAGATTTTCTTGTAATTTTAAAAGCACGAACAATTAAAAAACATTCAAAGATGAACTTTACTCGTTCAAATCTCATAATTATTATTGAAAATTTATGAACAGGGTTGGATTTATAGGGAATCCTTGTTTCCAGAGTTCAAAATATAAATTTTTATTATAATTTTGATTTTCTTTACTTCCAGCGAGTCCAAGAACTTCGCCTGATTTAACATTATCTCTAACGGCTTTTGTTAAAAAAGCTATATTCTTATACACCGATATGAGTTCGTCTTGATGCTTAACAATTATGACATAAGCATTTGTGGGAGTCCAATCGGCAAAGAGAATTGTTCCTGCTGCAACAGATTTTATGGGAGTATCTTTTGCAATGGCAATTTCTACCCCATAAATTTTAGAATTAGGGTTGTATTTTTTGATTAATTTTCCGTTTGTAGGCGGAAAGAGAACAAAATTTATTTTAGCAGTAGCATTGTCAAACACATTATATTTGTCTTCTAGTGCAACTTTTTCTCGGAGCTCTTGTTCTTGCTTTGTGGTGGATAAATTTAGGGGTTCAGCATTTATGGAGGAGTCGCCTTGCAATGAATCTTTATTGAGATGGGCATATTCAACATTGCCAACTAACACTTTTTTTATAGACGCTATATATTGATTGTTAATTTCAATATTATTTTGCAAAGAATCTGATTTTAAAGCAAGTACAACAGCGTCTTGTTTCAATTTAGTTGAGGCATAACCAGGAATGTACTCACGCAGGGGGGTAAAAGCAATGATGTATGTAGTTATTGATATTAAAAAAATAGCAGATAAAGTAACAACCACAAACACGTTCATGAGGTTTAATTTTAATGAAAAAGTTTCCTCAAACGTGTCTTCATTTAGTATTACTAAACGTCGTTTGTTGAATAGTTTATTTTTAATTACTTGTCTCTTTATTTTTTTTTTAGACATTTTAGGGTGTTTGTACTACAAATATACTAAGAAGAATTTTAAACTTTTTAGCTTTTAGTAAAAATTAAGAACTTTGAATATCAAATTGGGTCTGAAGATAAGGTTAAATAATTTTTAGGTTAAAATTTTAGTATAGCCAAAAAAAATAATTAAAAAAAATGTACTTTTACCATCTCATCACAAAAGATTATCATGAGTAAAAAAATATTGCTCACCGCTAAAGAAATAAATATTATTTTGCATCGTTTGGCATGTCAATTAATTGAAAATCATAAAGATTTTTCTGATACTATACTTATTGGTATTCAACCCCGAGGTACTTTTTTAGCCCATAGACTAGAAGATATTTTAAAAAATGAATATCATATTACAAATTTGAAAGTGGGTTTTTTGGACATAACTTTTTTTAGAGACGATTTTAGAAGAAGTGACAAGCCTCTAGAAGCAAACAAAACCGAAATTAATTTTATTGTTGAAGATAAAAAAATTGTTTTTATTGATGATGTGCTTTACACAGGTAGAAGCATTCGTGCCGCTTTAACAGCTATACAGTCTTTTGGAAGACCTTCAGAAATTGAATTATTAACCCTTATTGACAGACGCTTTAGCAGACATTTACCCATTCAACCCGATTATAGAGGGCGTCAGGTAGATGCTATAAATAATGAACGAGTAATTGTAAAATGGATAGAAAACGACAGAGAAGACGCCGTTTATTTAGAACGCAAGTTGATTTGAAATAAACCTTATTTTTAAACTATAATGCACAAAAAGACTTTGCTTTTAAATCTATCAAAAATCTCTACAAATTAAAATGAAAGAACTATCTGTAAATCATTTATTGGGTATTAAATATATTACAAAAAGCGATATTGATTTGATTTTTGAAACTGCGGATCATTTCAAAGAGGTAATCAATAGACCCATTAAAAAAGTGCCTTCATTAAGAGATGTAACTATAGCTAATATTTTTTTTGAAAACAGCACCCGCACAAAACTGTCCTTTGAACTGGCACAAAAACGACTTTCTGCAGATGTGATAAGTTTTTCAACGGCTCAATCATCTGTGAAAAAAGGAGAAACATTAATAGACACTGTTAATAATATTTTATCTATGAAAGTAGATTTAATAGTACTGCGACACAACAATCCGGGAGCTGCTCATTTTTTAGCTAGTAATGTAAATGCAAGTATTGTAAATGCTGGAGATGGTGCTCATGAACACCCTACACAAGGCTTGTTAGACAGCTACACAATTAGAGAAAAACTTGGCGATGTTGCCGGAAAAAAAATAGTAATTGTGGGTGATATTTTACATTCAAGAGTGGCGTTATCTAATATTTTTGCCCTTCAATTACAGGGTGCTCAAGTTAAAGTTTGTGGTCCCAAGACACTGATTCCAAAATATATAGAATCTTTGGGAGTGGGAATAGAATCCAATCTTAGAAAAGCCTTAGAATGGTGTGATGTAGCCAACATGCTAAGAGTACAAAACGAACGATTAGATATTAATTATTTTCCTTCCACGCGTGAATATACTCAGCAGTATGGGCTTACAAAATCTATCTTAGATTCACTTGATAGAGAAATAGTAATTATGCACCCTGGCCCCATAAACAGAGGGGTAGAAATTACATCTGATGTGGCAGATTCAAAACAATCTGTGATTTTAAATCAAGTTGAAAATGGTGTGGCAATTAGAATGGCAGTAATTTATTTATTGGCAAGCAAAATTAAAAACTAAATGAAAGTAGATCAAAAAGGACATACTTCAATTATTAAAGATACTCTGGGCAACTTTTCTTCATTTGTTGAAAAAATACACAATAATTATAATACATTCAAAAATCAAAATTTAATTATAATTGTTTCTAAAAAATCAAATATTACTCCAGCAGATTTAAAAAAAATAAAAGATTTAGCAACCCAACACAAGAAAGTAAAAAAGTCACTTGTTTTTGTTATAGAAGATATTGATTATAATACTATTTCAAAAAGTTTGACTGTTGTACCTACTATTTTAGAGGCACATGATATTATTGAAATGGAAGAAATTGAACGCGATTTAGGATTTTAATTTCTATTTTCTAATATC
>DAINSR010000022.1:0-6044 GCA_036741255.1 Flavobacterium sp. | reverse complement strand
AAAACAGTTATGAAAATACATATACTTGGCTGTTATGCTGCCACCCCAAGAACATTAACAAATCCCACGGCTCAGGTTTTAGAACTTAAAAACCAACATTTTTTAATTGATTGCGGCGAAGGAACACAAGTGCAATTGCGAAAACAGAAAATAAAATTTACACGCATTAATCATATATTTATTTCGCACCTTCATGGTGATCATTTTTTTGGTTTAATAGGATTGATAACCACGTTTTCATTGCTTGGTAGAGAAGCAGACCTTCATATATATGG
The DNA here is from genome assembly GCA_036741255.1 of Flavobacterium sp. GTDB lineage: Bacteria > Bacteroidota > Bacteroidia > Flavobacteriales > Flavobacteriaceae > Flavobacterium. The sequence goes on along the minus strand of DAINSR010000022.1, from coordinate 5,769 downwards.
TCCAGTGGGTATTAAAGAGATTATTTTGTTACAATTAAAAATATCTAATTCTTATACAGGCTATAAGTTGTTTTTTTATGAACTCAATGACACACAAAGCCAAATAATATATCAAGATGACAAAGTTACTGTTACAACAATACCTCTCAAACACCGAGTATATACTAACGGTTTTTTGTTTAAAGAAAAAAATACCAAAAGAAAATTAAATCTTGAGGCTATTAATTTGTATGCTATTGATTCTTGTTATTATCAAAAAATTCAGTTTGGGGGTGATATCAAATTAGATGATGGAACTGTTATTTCAAATGAAAAACTTTCTTTTAATCCAGATTATGAAAAAAGTTATGCTTTTTGTAGCGATACTGTTTATAACGAATCTATTATACCCATTATAAAAGATGTAGATGTTTTATATCATGAAAGTACTTTTTTAGAATCTGAAACAAACTTGGCTATTAAAACCATGCATACCACCGCAAAGCAGGCCGCTTTAATTGCTAAACTGGCAGATGCAAAGAATCTTATTCTAGGACATTACTCAACCCGATATGATTCAATAAATCTTTTTAAACAAGAGGCTCAAGCTGTATTTGAAAACATCTATTTAGCAGAAGACGGAATTAGTTTTGAATTTTGAAACAACTATTTTAGTTTTCATTACGATGTGTAATGTGTAGCTAGGCTTTTTTTGTATAGTTAATATCCGAATAACTTGTCTTTTTTAATAAGTTCTGGCACACCTTCGGGCAGGCTGTCTTCCCATCCTGGCTCATTAATACATATTTTTTTGAGTACTTCTCTTGAAAATATTTTTAAATCTTTTTTCTCATAATTTTCAATATCAACCACTTTACCATTGTATGCAAAAAACTTATACAATTCTTTAATGCGTGGATGCACTTTTAGATTTTGAGAATTTAAAATTTCTCCTTTTTCATCTTCCATCGGATATAAATAAACTTTTAAATCTCTATAAAATAATTTTCCAAAAGCTTCTAGTATTCCGCCACTCAAGTGTCTGTAATATTTTTCGTCAAAAATTTGAATCAAATTATTAACCCCCATAGCAAGTCCCATTCGTGCTTTAGTAAATGTAGAAAAATATTCCACTACCTTATAATATTCTTGAAAATTAGATATCATTACAGTTTGTCCAAGTGAGCACAGTAGTTTAGCTCTATCCATAAAATCTCGTTCATCTATTTCGCCCTCTGATGTTAGGTTAGATAGTGTAATTTCAAATACAACAAAAGTATTGTCTTTATTTACTTTGTTTTCTTTTATAAACATCTCATAAGAGAGTTTATACATGTTCATATTTACATTAGTTACTGGTCTAAAACTTCCTCTAAGGGTTAGTATATTTTTCTTATATAAAACAGCTGCAGGTAAAATATTCTTGCCATCAGGATTAAACATTACGGCATCTGTCATACCATTTTTTACCAGTTGTAAACTCATCAAACGGTTATCTACATCTTTAAAAACAGGTCCTGAAAAATTTATTGAATCAATTTCTAGTTGGTCTTTATCTAAATGATCATATAAATAACGCAATAACTTTTTAGGTTTATTATATTTGTAAAAAGCACCATATATAAGATTTACGCCCAGAGTTCCAAGAGTTTCTTGTTGCAAGCGAGCGTCTGTTTCTCTAAATCTAATGTGTAGGATTATTTCGTTATAGGGTTGATTAGGTTCAACTTGATAATTGATTCCAACCCAGCCGTGACCCTTGAATTTTTTAGCAAAATCAATAGTTGCCACGGTATTTGCATAACTAAAAAACAGCTTATTAGGATGCTTCTCTCTAGTTAAACGTTCTTCAATAATTCGTGTTTCATGAGCTAGCATTTTTCTCAATCTACTTTCAGTAACATATCTGCCATCTTTTTCCTCACCATATATAGCATCACTAAAGTCTTTGTCATAAGCAGACATGGCTTTTGCAATTGTTCCTGAAGATCCACCTGCTCTAAAAAAATGGCGAACAGTTTCTTGTCCGGCACCTATTTCTGCAAAAGTTCCATAAATATTTTCGTTTAAGTTAATGCGTAATGCTTTATCTTTTAATGCGGGTACTTTTTCAATTTCTTTATCGCCACTTAACCTAATATCGTCCACAATATTTATTTTAATATTATTAAACAAAGGTACTTATTTAATACACTTTTTTTATTTATTTTTACATAAAAATAACATTTTGAAAGTCTATTTTCTCGGAACAGGAACCTCGCAAGGAATTCCAGTTATTGGCAGTAATCATTCGGTTTGTTTGAGTAGAGATACAAAAGATAAAAGACTTCGTGTATCAATTTGGATACACGCCGATGATTTTTCTATTGTTGTTGATTGCGGTCCCGATTTTAGACAACAAATGCTCACATCAAAATGTCAAAATATTGATGCCATTTTATTTACACATGAACACGCAGATCATACTTCTGGTTTAGATGATATAAGGCCTTTTTTCTTTAAACAAGGGAAAATACCCATTTATGCACACCAGCGAGTTTTAAAAAATTTAGCCACTAGATTTGATTATATTTTTAATGATATAAACAAATATCCAGGTGCACCATCCGTAGAACTGAGAGAGGTTTGTGCCGAGAGTAATTTTAAAATTGGCAAAACTCATGTTGTGCCTATAAACGCCCTGCACGGAAATTTACAGGTTTTTGGCTATCGTATAGATGATTTTGCCTATTTAACAGATGTAAAAACAATCGAAAAGTCAGAAATGATTAAGTTAGAAAATCTTAATGTGTTAGTAATTAATGCCTTGAGAGAAGAGCCACATCACTCACATTTTAATTTAAAAGAAGCATTAGATTTTATACATTTGGTTCAACCCAAAAAAGCCTATTTAACTCACATTAGTCATTTAATGGGGTTTCATGAAGAAGTGCAAAAAAGCCTTCCTGATAATGTGTTTTTAGCTTATGATAATTTAGAAATTGTAGTTTAAATTTTGTGCCATGAAGAATGTATTGTTATATTTTTTTATTTTTTCTGTGTTGATAAATATTTTTCAATATGTTGATTCTAACAAACGCTTTGATGCAAAAGAAAAAGAGGTAGTTCGTTTAAAAAAAGCTATTAAGAATCGTGATTCTATTTCAAGGCATAATGAAATGCTTGAATTTGACTTGGGTACAAATGAAAACGCCCAAGAGTATTTTTACAATAAAAACATGGATTTTGAAAAAGTAATTGAAAAGGTTACAAATGATATTACTGCCTTAAATGCAAATAAAAGTGGAAATCCTTTAATTCCTTATGACAAAGTAGATGGAAAGCCATTTTTAGTGAGCCGAATTAAAATTATGAATCATCGATGGTTAATAGCAGAGTATTCTAATGGAAAAATATGGGGCGAAATTGTCTTAAAATACTTTGTGAGCGAAGATAAAACAACGGAATTTGAACTGATGGATACTGTTTTGTTTGATTCTACGTTATAATATTTTTGTAGTTATAATATCCTGGTTAATGAATACTTTTTTGTAAAAACATAAACAAAAAAAGTGATGACATAATTTGTTTAGACAAATTGTCTTGATGACCTTTTAAAACAATATACACGTCTATGAAAAAGTTTATTTTGTATTTATTACTTCCCTTTCTATTGGTTTCATGTGATTATATTTTGAAACAGAAATCAGATGGCATAACATTAAAAGACACACTTCCAGAGTTAGGAATTGCTGTGCTAAAAGATACAAACGGATGTATAAAAGAACCCGGATTCAAATGGTCTAAAATTAAAAAAGAATGTATTAGGGTGGTAAATGAAGGATATAGAATTAATCCTATAAACGATTTAGACAATTTAGAATCTTCTAAAAGCGGTTATGTTTTATTATCTGAAGATGCTCTAGCAGCCGAAGTTTTTCTTCAAGAATTACCTCAATCAATATATTTGACAAGAAAATATAAAGACCAAATTTTTAAGGAAAAAAAATATTCTCTTTCTATCCCTGATGGATATTCTTTATATTGTAATGATTCTCTAATTTATAAAGCGGCAAAAACGGCTGTTAAGCCTATTGTAACTTCAGATATTGAAAATCAATAATTCATTTAGAAATTAACCAGTTTTTAAAATCAAAAAAATTCTGGGGCGAAATACCGTGTCCCATTGGATATTCTTTATAGACTACATCTATCCCTAAATTTTCTAAATAAGGTTTTGATTTTCTTGCCCACTCAACAGGTATTACCTGATCTACAATTCCGTGAGAAATAAAAAATTTTGTTGTATTATTACTTTTATTTATGCCTTCAGCACGAAGTATATCAGTGTTTAAATAGCCACTAAATGCTCCAACTTTATTAATTTTTTTTGGATATGACAACGCAACTGCCATGCTTAAAATGGCTCCTTGACTAAATCCAAATAAATTTATAGCAGCAGCGTCTAAGTGATATTTTTCAATACATTGATCTATAAAATTTGCAACCACATCACGCGAACTTACTGCTTGGTTTATGTCTGAAAACTTAGAAGCATCGGCATCAAAATTTATAGCATACCAAGCATAGCTTCCATACATTAGATTCAATGGTGCTTGTGCAGAGATTATAAAATATTCTTCAGGAAATTCACTGGCAAATGAAAACAAATCTTCTTCATTACTTCCATAGCCATGCAATAAAATTAAAGCTGGGTTTTTATCTAATTTGTTTTTTGGTTCTTTGACTATATGATGTAACTCCATGTTGTATTTGATTTTTGAGTTACAAGCTTTTGAAAATATCTTGATAAAATTTTCCTACAATGGGCATTTCTTTTTCCTCACCATTAAGGGCATTCATAAAACCATGGCCCCACAACGCAAAAATAAAAACCCAAAAAGCAGCAGTTATCATCCAACTATCAAAATAGCCAATGAAATATCCCAAAAGGAAAAATGTAAGAAATATTCCGAGTGCCTGTCTGATATGAAAACTAGCAAAATTGCTTTTGGTATCGTTGTTCATTAATATGGCAATTACAGTGCCTATAAGCGTTAAATAGCTCACAATTGCCGTTGTTTTTCCTTTGTTTATGTCTTCAAAATTATTCATCATAGTACTAATTTATTATTGTTATAAATGCCATATACTTTGCCTTTTAAAGTTTGTCCTAAGAAAGCAGTGTTTTTTGATTTTGAGAGGATGTTTTCATTTGTAAAAACCCAAGAACAATTTGGATTAAATAAACTCAAACATGCTGGCTGTCCTATTTCAATTTTGTAATTTTGTATTCCAAAAATGGTTTTTCCGGTTACTAATTTTTTTATGATTACCTCTGTTGGAAGAATATTTTGTAACATGCCAAAAGCAGTTTCCAGACCGATTGTTCCGTTTTTAGCAAGGTCAAATTCTAGCTTTTTGTGTTCAATATCTACTGGATTATGGTCTGATGTAATGATATCTATGGTATCGTCTAAAATGCCTTTTATCAATGCAACTCTGTTTTCTTCAGTTTGTAATGGGGGGGCTACTTTGTATCTGGAGTCAAAATGTTCTAACAAGGAGTCGTTTAGTGTTACATGATGCACAGAAACACTGCATGAAACTTTCAACCCTTTTGCTTTAGCCTCTCTAATTAATTCAACAGATTTTGAAGTAGAAATAGTGGGTATATGTAATTTTCCTCCGGTATATTCTAGCAACAATAAATTTCTAATTAAATCTAGTTCTTCTGCTATGGTGGGTATGCCTTTTAAGCCTAATTTTGTACTGACTATACCTTCATTTGCAACACCGTTTCCTTTTAAT
>DAINSR010000021.1:0-15588 GCA_036741255.1 Flavobacterium sp. | reverse complement strand
GGATTATCCCTTAGATTTATCTCGTGAAATTTCTACTGCGTAATTTGGGTTAAAAGGCTATACTAAAATTTTTGTGATATAAATTTACAGTTATTAAATCTTTTAATTTCCGTTTTGCTGTCCAAATTGTTAATCTCCTTAGTTTGCACAATCATTTTTTAGGGTATTGACTAACTAAGGTGTTGTTACGGTATTTTGGTACTTTAATTTATTTACCACCGGATTTGCATACATGGCTAAAAATCCTTCTTTGACTAGAGGAGTATTATCGTTTATTCGCAACTCTAATCTTCTTTGAAACAATTGTTTTTCTTCTGGAGTATAGTTGTGTTCAAATGTTGTTGTGTTATTCAATATATCAAATGCTATATAATTTGTGGGCCACAATTTATAGGACTGTAAAATAGAGTCGTCAATTTTTTGTGCCAATAGTTGTATTTGTTTGTTTGAATTTTTCTCAAGGGCTTCAATTTCTTCAATTTCATTTTCTAAAACATTGCCGATGTGAATGTGAATGCGTTTTTTTTGACCAATTATACCACTAAGTAACGTGATAAAATCTTCGTTTTTTTCTTTTATATATATTTCTTGTTTTGCTTCTGCTACTAATTGAGGCATTTTTAGCACGTCTGTGGGGTCGTATTCATAGGATAAAGAAACAGGTACAATCTTGATTTTTTTAAAATAAGTCATACTGTTCTTTTCGTTAGAACCCATGGCAAGCATTTTTAAAACGCCGCTGTGTGTAGCATCATTACCGTCTTTTGTGCGACCTTCGCGCTGAGCTATCCACACAGATCTTTTTTCATTAAGCAACAAACTACAAATATACTCTGACATGGTTTTTGAGCTTTCTAATAATTCTCTTGGCGAAAGTCCTCTTTGAACCACAAAATTTCTATTTAACTTAGACAACGTTCGCAAAAATGATTTTTTTACTAAATTATCACCTATGGCAGATGCTGTCATTGTTAATCCATGTTCATAAAGTGATGCGTTTAGTAATGATGTGTCTAAAATAATATCCCGATGATTTGAAATAAACAAATAGGAAGTGTCGGGTTTTAATGTTTCAAAACCACTTGTTGTTAATCCGTCTGAGCTTTTTTCCAAAACTTTTTGTACGGAATGATAAATAAAATTACATTGAAAATCTTTTATTGAATGTGTTTCAAGAAGTTTTAACTTCCAGACATCATCTGGCATATCTGGAAAAGTAAAATTCATTAAAGCCTTCATCATAGGATGATTTAATGACGATTGTAAAGCACTGTTGACTTCGCTATCGTAAAAAGGTCTTATGGCATCAAACTTTGACATGTTGTTTTTATTTTCAAAAGCAAAAGAACAAAAAATAATGATTATTTTGTTAAATTTTTAGTTAAATACCAAAAATTTGCTTAGAATTTTGAGTAGTTATGGCAGCTATTTTTGCAACTGAAACTCCATATATCTGGGCTAATTTTTCTGCAATTAATGGGGTATAACTGCTTTCATTTCTCTTTCCTCTATATGGAACGGGGGCTAAATAAGGGGCATCTGTTTCTAAAACGATGTGTTTTAAATCTATTTGATGTAAAAATTGATCTATTTTTCCGTTTTTAAATGTAGCAACTCCACCAATTCCAAGTTTCATTCCAAGTGAAATGGCTCTTTCGGCCTGACTCAAATCTCCAGAAAAACAATGAAAAATTCCATACAAAGTGGAGTGTTTCTCATGTTCTAACACCTCAAAAACTTCATCAAAAGCTTCTCTACAATGAATGTTTATTCCTAAATTATGTTTTTTGGCTAATTGTATTTGATATTTAAAAGCTGCTTTTTGAATATCTAAAGTGGTTTTGTCCCAGTATAAATCAAGCCCTATTTCGCCAACGGCATAAAACTTTCTGCATAAAAGTGACTGTTCTACAAATTGAAGCTCTTTTTCAAACGTTTCTGGTTTAACATAGCACGGATGCAATCCTGTCATTAAAAAAACATGCTCAGGATATTTTTTTTCTAAAGCATACATTTTTTCAGTTTCGCTTGAATCTATGGCTGGCACAAAAAACCGTAACACCCCACTATCAATGGCTCTTTGCATCATTTGATTATGGTCTTCATCAAAATCTTCGGCATATAAATGAGTGTGGGTGTCTGTAAAAATGAGTGATGAGTTCAATTGATATGCTGTTGTTTTTAAACCACAAATTTAAGATTAAACCACAATGGAGTTACTCCTTTTTTTATTTTTTTGATCTTGAAGTAATAAATGATAAATTAGACCTATTAGCAATATATTGTTTATGGGACATTAACCCTTGTAAAATTTTAAGATGAATTAGACCATTTATAAGATTGCAATAAATAATACCGATTATGTATTCAATATAGTCCAAGAAAAATGGACTATTTTCATACTATATCGGCATTATACCATAAACTATTGGACTATTTTACAAATGTTATTGGTATAATTTACTTAAAAACCATAAAAATTCTGCTCAAAACCGCTTTTGTAAAAATAATTCTCGGACATTTTGCAAGTATTATTAAATCTTCAAAATAAGTGGTTTCTTCGTCTAAAAATTTAAAAATTAAACTAGAATTTTTGTCTTGAAACAATGCTGAAAATATTGTTGAACCCAGTTCATTTTTCTTATAAAGTACGTCTAAAAAAATTAAATCATACCACCAAAATTTATTTTTTTTATGAAATTTTGTAAAATCTGATTCCTTCTTTAAAAAACGAGTGAGTAATTTAGATTTTTTGATTGCGTTTTTAAAAGTAAATCCCGTACTTGCTTTTGTCCAGCCACCAGCAGAACCTATGTGAATAGTGTTTTTTGTGTTGTGTTTCCAAAAAGGGTAGCACGTCATGGGGATATTGCCTTGTTCTTTTTCAACAATTTGGTACTGTTTTATACCCAGTTTTTTAATATAATTTTCAATTTCTAATTCATAAGCTTCTTTAGCTAATAAATTTTTTGAAAACAAGGTATATTCTATCAAGGCTTCATGCTTTGATGTGGGCAGTACATACATGAAACGAGTGTTTTCTTTTTGTTCTACAGAAAAATCCATAAAAGTGGCTGCATTTTCATTAAAAGTGGGTTCTTTAGTTTTGATAAACCACCCTATAAAATGCTGTTGCAGCAATGGATATTTATTTTGATTGGTTGCAAAATGAGGTTTATAAATAGAATTAAATACTTTATCACACCGATACTCATTTTTCTTGGTTTGTACCCAACAATGGGTTTCTAAATCTTTAAAATTGATGACTTCATCTTGTAAAAAATAGATGTTGTGGTGTTTTGAAATTTCGTTAAAAACAAAGGTATAAACATCTAAACCTTTCAGCATTTTGTAATGATAAGGTAGTATGTCTAGCTTTTTATGAAGGGTAGCATTTGCAAAAAGGGTATCCTCCCATTTTTTAGAAATAATGGAATTATAAAACTGATTTTTAGGGTTATCATTCGGGTTGTTTGTATCCCAAAAGCACCATGTTCTATCGTTTGTTTTTTTAGAATCAATGTCTATGAGTAGTAATGTTTTATTTGCAATAGTTTGTTCTACAATCATTTCATAAACGGTTAGCAGAGCCGCTAATCCAGAACCTGTGAAAATGTAATTATAGTGTTGCATGTTTCAAAGGTATTGAAATTTGTTTAGAAATTTGTTTGAAGATCTTTTAAAATAGCTTTAATCTAAGTTAAACCTCAACCCAACAAAGGCTCTTATTCCTTGATTAGGGGCATAAATATATGTGGGGTCAAATGTTAAGGCAAACGGATTGTTTGGGGAGGGTTGTACATTTCCGTTAGCATCAAAACGAACATCTTTATCAAATGGATCGTTTGCTCTAGCAATTAAAAAGGGATTATTTTTATTTGGTGTCCAATTTAATAGATTTTTAATACCCCCATAGATTTGAATATGTTTTATTTTTTTATATGTAATTTGAATATTTTGAATACTCCAAAAAGGAGCATAAGGGTTTCTGGGATCAAGAGTTCCTAATAAAGGTAATCGCATGGGACCATATAAATTTCCGGTATAATCTATTGTAAAATACCCGTTTGGAGTGTCATAACTTGCAGACCATGTGGCACTAAATTTTTCTGTTAAAATGGGTGTTGAAATCACACCGTTTCTATTATTAATAGATTGTAACATAGTAATACCCATACTGGTTTTTAAACCAAATGGGAAAACAAAATCGGTATTTATAGCCCCCCCATAAGTTCTAGAAAATCCGTTTAGATTGGCATAAATAATCTCATTTGGATTAGTATCATAATCCGGAATTATTTGATTTTCAAAATGAGTAAACCAGCCCGAAAATTCAATTATAGCGTTAATGCTATTTGAAAATTCAATTTTTTTCAAATAATTAATGTTTATATTATAAGATTGTTCTGGGTTCAAATTTTCTTTAATCACCACTGCTCTAGCCCCTGTTAATGCAGCATGCTCTTCTGTAAATAAACTGACCACCCTAAAACCTGTGCCGGCGTTTATTCTAAAAATATCATCTTTAGAAAACTTATATTTATAAGCAAATCTGGGGGTAAAAATAGTTCCGTGAATCGAATTATAGTCAAAACGCGAACCTAATAAAACACTTTGATTTTTAGAAAACATAATTTCATCTTGAGCAAACAAACTATAAATACTGCTTTTGCTGGGTTTTAAAGTGGCTGAAGTATTGTCGTTATAAAACTGATTTCTATATGCCACACCAAAAAGCATATCATGATTATTTATTTTTTTGTCCCAGGTGGTTTGTACAAACGCTATGTTTTGTTGCCCCAGATAAAATACATTACCATAAACCGAATTTTGATTGTGGTTTGTATAAGAAAATGATGTGTTTATGTTTTCAGTAATGGGGAGTTGATAAGTGCCAAGGAGTTCAAATCTATTGGTATAAATACTTTCGCCATAAACCGCAGTGCCTCCTCTAAACGATTTGTTCCACTGCATTTCGCCACCCCATCTATCTTCATAAAAGTACCTAGAAGCAACACGGAGTTTTTTTCCACTTTTTCTATTGATGTTGTATGAATTAAATATCGAAATTCGATGTTGCAAAGCAATGTCTGTAAAATTATCCTTGTTGTGGTCTATTGGATTGTTATAATTAAAATAATTGACCCCTAAAAGAGCATTAGTTTTCTTACCCATACTAAATTTTGTCCCTAAATCTAAGTTGGTTTCCAGCCAAGAAGTGGTGAAAATATCTGCAAACAATATGGGAGCCAATTCAGGTTTTTTTGTAATAATATTAATTAAACCACCCACAGCCTCACTGCCATACAATGAGGAAGCAGGACCTTTTACAACTTCAATTTTTTCAATAAGTGCATTAGGAATACCAGACAAACCATATACCGTAGCCAAGGCACTCACAATTGGCATTCCGTCTATCGTTACCATTGTATAAGGACCTTCTAATCCGTTGATACGAATATCACCCGTGTTGCACACAGCACAATTGAGTTGGGGTCTAACGCCGTTTATATTTTGCAAGGCTTCAAAAACATTTGAGGTAGGATTTTTTTTAAAAAATGAAGTCAAATACACCTCAACAGGCACAGGGGTTTCTAGTCTTGAAACGGGTTTTAGAGTACCACTAAGCACCACCTCATTAAGAATGATTGTTTCAAACAAAGTGCCATTTACATTCAATTCTTTTTGATTTTCAATTATAATTTTTGTTGTTTTTGATTGATAACCTGCATAATAAAACAAAATAGTATAACTGCCATTTGAAATATTATCAAAGGAATAAAAACCATTTTCATTTGCAGAAGTGCCTTTTTTTAGTTCCAAAATTTGAATTGAAGCAAAAGGAAGTACTGCATTATTTTCAGAAAAAACAGTGCCTTTAATAGTTGTTTGAGCATTTAAAAAAAATGGAGTAATACAAAGCAAAAAAAATATTTTCATTTAAAACAATATAAATTTTAGACAAAACTAAAAATTAAATTTTTTTATTCAAAAATAAATTTTATATATTTGTTTTTATAATTTTAATTATGACCGCTTCAGAAGAAAATTATTTAAAGGTGATCTATCATTTATCACAAGTTTCACCAAAAGGTGTTAATACAAATGCTGTTGCAGGAATGTTAGAAACTAAGGCCTCATCAGTTACAGATATGATGAAGAAATTATCAGATAAAGACTGGGTAAGTTATCAAAAATATCAAGGAGTAACGCTCACAAAAAAAGGAAGCCATTTAGCAAAAATGATTGTTAGAAAACATCGTTTGTGGGAAGTTTTTTTAGTAGAAAAGTTGCGTTTTTCATGGGACGAAGTTCACGAAATTGCAGAGGAGCTAGAGCATATTCAATCTGAAAAATTGATAAACAAATTAGACGAATTTTTAAATTATCCCGATTTTGATCCTCACGGAGATCCCATACCAAAAGAAAATGGCGATATTAAAAAGATTCAAAAACAACTTTTATCTGAGGTAAAATTAAATGTATTGTGTAAATGTATTGGCGTTAAAGATTCCTCAGCAGATTTTTTACAATATTTAGACAAACAAAAAATTGCATTAGGCACCACTTTTAAAATTGTTGAAAAAGATTCATTTGACGACATTTTGCAAGTTGAAGTAAATGGTAAAAAAATTGCCATTTCAAATAAGATAGCTACTAATTTATATGTTTACTAACTATGTTTCAAGAAATATTAAACTACTTTGAACAAATTGATCCGGTTTTAGCCGCTTTTTACGCCACACTTTTTACATGGTTTTTAACCGCTATAGGGGCATCGTTTGTATTTTTCTTTAAAGGAATGAATCGAAGTTTTTTTGACGGAATGCTTGGTTTTACAGGAGGCGTTATGGTGGCAGCCAGTTTTTGGAGTTTACTAGCTCCTTCAATAGAAATGAGCGAGGGTGATGGATTTATAAAAGTAATTCCGGCTGCCGTGGGTTTTGCTTTAGGGGCACTTTTTATTTTTGGGCTAGATAAAACACTGCCCCACATTCACATTAATTTTAAAGAAACCGAAGGGATTAAATCACCATGGCAACGCACCACCTTATTAGTTTTGGCCATTACGCTTCACAATATTCCAGAAGGACTAGCTGTAGGGGTTTTGTTTGGAGGTGTAGCCGCTGGCATTCCAGAAGCTTCTATTGCAGGAGCTGTTACGCTTGCAATTGGTATAGGAATACAAAATTTTCCTGAAGGAATTGCAGTTTCTATGCCATTAAGACGCATGGGAATGAGCAAAAGAAAAAGCTTTTTGTACGGACAATCATCGGCTCTTGTAGAACCCATTGCGGGAGTTTTAGGGGCAGTAGCGGTTACTTTTTTTACGCCCATTTTGCCTTATGCTCTAGCATTTGCAGCAGGAGCTATGATTTTTGTTGTGGTTGAAGAAGTGATTCCTGAAACACAACAAGCTAATAATACTGATATTTCAACTCTAGGCTTTATTGTTGGATTTATAGTAATGATGACTTTAGATGTGGCGTTAGGATAAAATAATTTAAAATTGATTTATATTTTAGAAAAATTCAATGATTTTTTGTTTAAGTATTTGTATATCAATAATATAGTTCTTATTCTCATATATGAAATTTCCGTTAGGAAAAAGTTTGCAATAAGCAAGTAACTGTGAATATAATTTACTAAAAATCAATTAAGTAAAAACTATCTGATATAAAATTTTATCTTGTTTTGCGTAAGGTGAGGAATTAACTAAAATAAATTAAAATGTTTGCTAAGAGTTTTGTTTTTTATTTTTTATTTTTTTATATTTACAAATTGATTTAAGATAAAGCAGAATTGTTCATTAAACAAAAAGATAAAGAAGGGCTTTGCAACAATTTGCTAGCATATAGGTATGAACAAATAAAAAACACTCCATATAGTAGAATGAAAAAAAACTATGTATTTATAATTTTTATAATTTTTATGTATTCTTTTTGTGGTTATTCACAAGGGGTCAAAACTTCTATTGGAACTGAGGCAAACACCACTATTGAAGGACTTTCTATATATCCAAATCCAGTTAATAATGGTAAATTATTTGTAAATTCAAAGTTAAGCTTAGAAAAAGAAATACAAATTTTTGATGTTTTGGGTAAAAAAGTATTTGAAATAATCACGAATAACAAAGAAATAAATATATCCAATGTAATGCCAGGTGTCTATATCATTAGAATTAGAGAAAAAGAAGCATCTGCCACAAGAAAATTAATAGTCAAATAAAACAACTATCCTAAAAAGGTGTGTAAGTTTATAACTATAAGGATTTACTTTTAATTAAAGTCAAATCCTTTTTTAAACATGATTAAGGCAGTTAATATCCTAATTTTGATTAATATTTACAATTTTTAACTGCTTATACAATAGTCAAATAATACAATAAGCCCCTTTTAAATTTTTGCATTTATTTTGCATTAAAATCTTTTCCAGTTTACACACTCTCTCGCATGGCTTTAAAATAGGCGGCTCTACTCAAGGGTTCATATTCCTCTGTTTCACCAAGTAAAACCAGATTGTCAATTGATGATTTTCTAAAACTATAATGAGCTAGGTTTCCTGTTCTGGTACAAACAGCATGCACTTTTGTTATATATTCTGCAGTTGCCATGAGTGCGGGCATGGGACCAAACGGATTTCCTTTAAAATCCATATCTAAACCCGCTACAATTACTCGTATGCCTGAGTTAGCTAAATCGTTACAAATGGTTACAATTTCGTCATCAAAAAACTGAGCTTCATCAATGCCCACCACATCACATCCTTGAGCAAGAATTCTAATATTTTGAGCCGCTGGCACAGGTGTAGAAAGAATTTCATTTGCATCATGAGAAACTACTTTATCATGGTGGTATCTTGTGTCAATGGAGGGCTTAAAAATTTCGACCTTTTGTTTGGCAAATTGGGCTCTTTTAAGACGTCTAATCAGCTCTTCGGTTTTACCAGAAAACATAGAGCCACAAATTACTTCTATCCAGCCAAATTGTTCTTGTTGATTTACGGTGTTTTCGAGAAACATTTTGTATATTTCGAACGATTAATATTAATTTGTTTTAATTTTGTAACTATAAACAAATTTATCAAAAAAATCATCCATAAACTCCATTCTATTACATAAAGTTATGAAGAAAAAGCTAGAGGGCGAATTAATTAGCATTGCTCACCGAGTTTTAAAGCTAAAAAACAAATCTGAAACAATAATTTTGCAACAGGAGGCAAAAAATCTATACGAACAATTGACCGTTTTACGTTTTTACGAAGAGCATTTTGAAACCTTTAAAAACGAAATTCCGCAACATATTCTTGAAGAAAAACTTGCCACAATTTCATCAGATAAAACGTTAGAAACTACAGTAGATCTTGCAACTCAAAAAATAGTGTCAGATACTAACGAAGACAACAACTCTCAAAATTTTGATCAATTTACTGCTCAAAATCCACTTGTTCAAGAAGAAATTTTAAATCAAACAGCTAAAAACGAGCCCAAAATAATTAATGAAGAAAAAGAAGCTGAGCAAGTTTATGCATCAGCCGCAGATATTGATAAAATAGTTGCTGAAATGGCTCTTAAAAAAAATGTTGCTGATGAAATACCAACATTAGATGATATAATTTTACCAAAATCAAAGGAACCTGTGCAAATATCGTTTGAAGAATTATTGGGAGAGTCATATAAAGAACCACAATTTGTAAGAGTAGAAGATGTTTTAAAAGAAACCGAACAGGCTACTACTGTGGTTTTTGACAAAAAAGACGAATTACCACAAACACAATCAGCAAACCCCAAAGATAATGAAGAAGCTTTTTCACTGGAAAATAGTGATAAACAAACAAATAAATCTGTCTCGCTAAATGACAGATTGTACAAATCTATAAGTTTTGGATTGAATGATAAAATTGCTTTTGAAAAAAAGTTATTTGGGGGCAGTACAGATGATTTTAACCGTGTTATTTCGCAACTCAATACCTTTGATAGTTTTGAAGAAGCCAGTGCTTTTATTAACGATTTTGTAAAACCAGATTATAATAACTGGGAAGGCTTGGAAGAATTTGAAACCCGTTTTCTAGAAATTATTGAAAAAAAGTTTCACTAATTTTGTCAATTAAAACATAGACTAATATCAAAAATAACTTTCTATGGGAAAATTGTATTTAGTTCCCACTCCTATTGGAAATTTAGAAGACATGACTTTTCGTGCCGTTAGAGTATTGAAAGAAGTAGATTTAATATTAGCCGAAGATACACGCACAAGTGGCAAATTATTAAAGCACTTTGAAATTGATACACACATGCACAGTCATCACATGCACAACGAACATAAAACGGTAGAAAATTTAATAAAACGATTGCAATCTGGCGAAACAATTGCTCTTATTAGTGATGCGGGAACTCCTGCTATATCAGATCCAGGTTTCTTATTAACACGTGCCTGCGTTGAAAATAAAATTGAAGTAGATTGTTTGCCAGGAGCTACTGCTTTTGTACCTGCTCTTGTAAATAGTGGTTTGCCTAGTGATAAATTTGTTTTTGAAGGATTTTTACCTGAAAAGAAAGGAAGACAAACACGGTTTTTAGCCTTGGCAGATGAAACCAGAACCATGATTTTTTATGTTTCGCCACATAAATTATTAAAAACACTAAATGAATTTATTCAATATTTTGGATCAGAAAGACCTGTTTCTATTTCAAGAGAATTATCAAAACTACACGAAGAAACCATAAGAGGAACAGCCGAAGAAGTTTTAAAACACTTTGAAACCAAACTACCAAAAGGAGAAATTGTGGTGGTTATTGGGGGCAAAAAATAGTTGGATTATTTCGTTTTTTGTTTAATTACCTCAGTAAAGCTTACTAAACTAGTTGAATCTACCTGTCATAATTTATACTAAAGTCACTTGTTTTAACTATTTTTATTATTTTTGAACAAAATTGCCAATTTTTTGCTGCCACACAATCCTTAGATATTTTAAAAAAATTAAACTTTAAAAACCATGGGAAATCCACATTTAGAACTTCCATTTTTTACCAATCTACTAATTTTATTAGTAACGGCAAGAATTTTTGGCGAAATTTTCGAACGATTTAAGCAGCCTTCCATGATTGGAGAAATAATTGCGGGGATTATTCTTGGCCCGAGCTTAATTAACCTTATTCATAGAACAGAGGATATTAAAGTAATTTCTGAATTGGGTATTTTTTTATTGGTAATTATTGCAGGGTTAGAAATTAACATAGATGATATTTTAAAATCATTAAAAGGTAAAAATATTGTTATTTCTATAATGGCATTTTTTATACCCATTTTTGGAGGTATAGCGGTGGGCTACTTTTTTGACCAAGATATTATGACTTCTGTATTTATTGGTTTATGTGTTGCCATTACAGCACTTCCTGTGAGTATTAGAATTTTAATGGATTTAGGCAAAATAAATTCAGAGGTGGGACAAAAAATTATTTCAATTGCCATATTTGACGATGTGTTAGCATTATCCATTTTAGGGGTTTTACTTACAATTAAAGACACTGATATGTCGGCATCTTCCATACTTCAGGCGGGTTCTATTTCGTTATTAAAACTTATTATTTTTATTTCATTATTAACGTTTGCCTATTTACTAATTAAAAAAGTATTGAGAAAAGGTAATTATATTCAGGAATCTTTAGACAAATTAGTTTCAATACTTAAAGGTAAGGAAACACTATTTGCGTTGTTTTTTGCATTTGTTTTATTGTTTGCTACGGTTACAGAAAACTTGGGTCTTCATTTTATTGTGGGTGCATTTTTTGCCTCCATGCTCATTAGCAAAACCTTAATTGGCAATAGTAATTTTAAAGCAATAGAAACAACTACTAATAATATGGCAATGGGATTCTTAGCTCCCATATTTTTTGCGGGTATTGGACTTGAGTTTAATATAGGTTCTATAAGTAATATAGGTCTTTTAGTTGCTGTTTTGGCGGTTTCTTATTTGTCAAAAATTGTTGGAGGCTATTTAGGAGGTTCTTTTGCAGGACTTAGCAGTAGGGTTTCGCTCACACTAGGCATAGGCTTAAATGCCAGAGGAATCATGGAACTTGTAATTGCAAATATTGCTTATAGAAACGGACTTATAAGCACTGAAGTTTTTTCAATTTTAGTTATCATGGGGGTCGTTACAACATTAACAACGCCACTGTTATTAAAGAAAGTATTTCACAAGCTTGAGTAAAAACTTTGATTAGTATTCTTAATTAAGTTCTTAAATATACTTTTTGAGCAATTAAAATAAAATTTACAAGCAACTGAACTTACTGTTCTAAAAAAATGAATCAAAAAACAAAGACAATTGCCCTACTTGGTTGCGGCTGGCTTGGCTTGCCTTTAGCTAAATCATTACTCGAAAATGGATATTTTGTAAAGGGATCTACAACATCAAAAAATAAACTCCCTCTTATTAAAACTGCTGGAATTTTAGCCTTTCAAATTCAACTAGAAGAACAAACTATCAAAGGTAACATAGAACATTTTTTAGAAGATATAGCGGTTTTAATTATTGCCATTCCCCCAAAATTAAGGAGCAGTAATAAAGAAAATTTTGTTCAAAAAATTAAAAATCTTATTCCACATATCAAGAAAAGTGCTGTTAAAAAGGTTATTTTTATAAGTTCTACTTCAGTTTATGGCGAGTGTTTTCCTTTTGTAGAAATAACAGAAGATTCTATAACAAATCCAGATACAGAAAGCGGCAAACAATTAGTTGAAACAGAATATTGTTTGCTTTCAAATATAGATTTTAAAACTATTGTCGTTCGTTTTGGTGGGTTAATAGGACATAATCGTCATCCTGTTCATTACTTAGCAGGAAAACAAAATCTTGATAACCCTGATGCTCCAGTAAATTTAATTCATCAAAAAGATTGTATTTTAATTATAGAAAAAATAGTTTACAAACTTTTAAATAACTCATTTCAAAAAAGCGAAGTCTTTAATGCTGTTGCACCGCAGCACCCTTCTAGAAAAGATTATTACACTAAAAAAGCAGCAGAATTAAAATTGGTAGCACCCAGCTTTGTAAAAAACACTCTCTCTAAAGGCAAGATTATATCTTCAAAAAAAATGGAACAAATTTTAAAATATTCGTTTCAAAAAGAACTTTAAAATGGCATATTTGACTGTTTTTAATAACTATCTAAAAAAAACAAAAAACAAAGTGGGTTTGCCTCTCATAGCTCTTTGTTGGGTTAGTTTTTTTTGGGGAACTACTTGGATAGCTTCAAAAGAAGGAGTTAGACACATGCCCGCCATGCAGTTAGTAGTTTTGCGTCAGTTTTTTGGTGGCATTTTATATTTGGGTTATTTTTTATGCAAAAACGAACCTTGGCCAAACAAAAAGCAATGGAAAACTATTATAGTTTTGAGTGTTTTAAATTTTATGCTGAGCAACGGTTTAAGCACCTGGGGGGTTAAATATATTTCGAGTGGTTTGGGTGCTATTATTGGATCTGTATTTCCGTTATGGATTGTAATTATCAGTTTTTTTAAAGGTGAAAAGGTATCAGTGCGAAGTATTACAGGTTTGCTTATTTGTTTTGCAGGTATTTGTGTTATTTTTTATGACTACCTCAATGATTTTTTAAAACCCGAATTTAGATTTGGAATTCTATTATCTGTAATAGCAACCTTTACATGGGCATTGTCATCTATTTATATGAGAGAAAACAAAACTAATTTTAATCCTTACTTTAGCTTGGGACTCCAAATGCTAATTTCAAGTTTTGTAATTTCGAGCATCATAGGTTTTAACGGAATATCAATTCCTTTGAGAGATATTCCAACTGTTTCGTGGTGGTCCATTGCCTATTTGGTAATTTTTGGGTCGGTACTAACGTTTATTGCTTTTATTTATGCACTCAAACATTTACCTAAAGAATTAAGTAGTTTGTATGCTTATATAAACCCAATGGTAGCCCTGTTTTTTGGTTTCGTTTTGTTTGATGAACCCCTAACCTTTCCTATCATAACTGGTGGAATTATTACTATAGCTGGACTTTTTTTGATAAATAAAAGCTTAAAAAAAGGATATAAAGTATAATTTTATTGTTTAATAATACTACTATAAAGGGCTAACTACTATTTGTTGTATTTTAAAAAAGTATCATAAAACTATATTAGATTTTAACAACTCTTATGATTTAGTAAACCTAATTTTGTAAAAAGCGTTTTGTAATTTTGTAAAAAAAATGCACTCTATATTAAGACAGTACAAGCTCTTCATTATTATTTTTAGTATTCTTTGTTTTTCAATTTTTGTGGGTATTTATATCTTATCACAACCACAAAAGAAATTACCCATCTATAATCCAAGAGATGTAAACCCTCAACTTGTGGACAGCACCATTCAGCACATAGGATACAATCACACTATTGCAGATTTTAAATTTATAAATCAAAATGGTGATACAATTACACAAGCCAATTATAAAAACAAAATTTATGTAGCCGATTTTTTCTTTACCACTTGTCCTACAATTTGCCCCATAATGACCAACAATATGATTTGGCTTCAAAACAAAATTAAAAATATGCCACAAGTTCTTTTGCTTTCACATAGTGTAACCCCCGATATTGATAGTGTTGCAACTCTTAAAAAATATGCTCTAGAAAAAGGAGTTATTGACAGTAAATGGAATCTTGTTACCGGGAAAAAAGAAGCCATATATTATTTGGCAAGGAAATCATATTTAGTAGTAAAAACTGGCAAGCCCGAAGAATTGTATGATATGGTTCACACAGAAAACTTTGTTCTAATAGATAAAAAAGGAAGAATTAGAGGTTTTTATGACGGAACAAATTTAGACCAGCCCACAACCGATGGCACAAAAAATGTAACCCAACTTCTTGAAGACATTATATGGCTAACGTCAAATGATAAATAGGGTCTGCTGATAAAGTCAGATACTCATTGTTTTTAAATTTCGATATTCTATTTCAAAAAGATACTCATCGGGTTTGTTCAAGAAAAAATTAAAAAGCCATTTGCTAAATTTTAGGCAATACTAAACTAAATCAGCCAATTTGACTAAGTTTAGTATAAGTATAATAGTTGCCACTTAACAATATCGTCTTAATTCTGTGGAGCTCATAAGCTGTTTTTGCTTGACCAAATTTACCTTTGATTGGGTTACGTTCGCCAGTACTTACTTGATTTGACAATGCCTCCTTTTGGGATACTGTACAAAAAAAGTGTGTAAAGAATTTTTTGTAATTTTAAAATTACGAACAATTAAAATTTACAATTATGGCCTTTACACACATTCAAATTTCGGAATTATTATTGGAAGTTACAGCACAAATGTATTATGCAGATGACCTTAGGAGTCTTTATGAAGTCAGATCGGAAATTGCATCAGATTGAATATCTATTGGATTATGCAAATGGATTTAGAACAAGAACTACTAATGGTTTTGGAAAAGAAATGGTTTTAAAAGTTCCTAGAACCTGGATAGGGGTTGAACAAAAGGAAATATTTCAAATAGAAACAAAAAATGCAACACCAGTTGCATCTTTTAAAAAATTAGTTAGGGGCTGCTGAAAAACTATAAA
>DAINSR010000020.1:0-15997 GCA_036741255.1 Flavobacterium sp. | reverse complement strand
TTCCTTTTTCATCAGCTTCAAGACACAAGTTTAAGGCGGTTTGTCCACCCATTGGGGGTAAAACAGCGTCTATTTGT
The DNA here is from genome assembly GCA_036741255.1 of Flavobacterium sp. GTDB lineage: Bacteria > Bacteroidota > Bacteroidia > Flavobacteriales > Flavobacteriaceae > Flavobacterium. The sequence goes on along the minus strand of DAINSR010000020.1, from coordinate 15,920 downwards.
GGATGTTTCTTTAATATTTGAATGATGGATTTTGTGGTTAATGGGAGTAAATATACGTGATCAGCCATAGAAGGATCAGTCATGATGGTGGCAGGATTAGAATTAATTAAAATTACTTCGATTCCTTCTTCACGCAGGGAGCGTGCCGATTGTGAACCTGCATAATCAAATTCACACGCTTGACCAATTATAATGGGACCTGAACCTATGATTAAAACCGATTTTATGGAATTGTCTTTTGGCATGATGTTGTATTTATAATAATATGTTGATAGTTATTTTATGTGCTTAATTTTTTATTTCGTTATGTGTTTTTTGCTTCTGTTTAATGAATTTGTTTATTGATGAATGTTAAATTAAATGTTGATTGAAATTTTATTGCCCTAGCCCTGATGGTAGTGGAAATCCTTTTTAATTTTCTTTAAAATTAAAAAGATTGTAACGAACAGCAGGAAAGAGCTTCAAAAACTTATTAAAATTTATAAACAATTTTAAAAAAAAGCCGCTACTAATAAAAGTAACGGCTGTTATTTGAAATTTGATTAAATCATTATTTTTTGTGTCTAGGTTCACTAGAAACAGTTAATTTGTGTCTTCCTTTTGCTCTTCTGCGTGCAAGTACTTTTCTCCCGTTTGGAGTACTCATTCTATCCATAAACCCGTGTTTATTTCTTCTTTTTCTTTTTGATGGTTGAAACGTTCTCTTGCTCATTGTTTAGTATCTTTAAAAAATCTGTTTTTACAAATTGTATATAGTTTCTTATAAAACGAGTGCAAATATACAAAGTCTTTTTTCAATTACAAGTAGTTTTTAAAATATTTTTATTGTGAAGTTACTATCAACCAAAAGTTGCTTTTAAAAGTACCTGAGTTTTTTTTGATTTGATTTGCATTGCAAAATTTGCAGTGCACAAATCGGAAATAAAAAACACATAAAATATTTACTGTCAATAAATTAAATTACCAATTCTGCAACTTGGATTAAGCTCAAATGCACCATAAAAAAGTTAAATAGTAATTTTAAACTCATATTAATGAACAAACATCACTTCCCCGATTTTATTCTATCATCATGTTTGCAAAGCATTTGACAATTCTCAACCGAGGTTCGTCCGCTTTCATGCCAAGGCGAAATATGGTCTGCTTCCATTTCGTGAAGTTCAAATTTTTCATTGCATTTTACACAAACACCGTTTTGCCTCTCGAAAGCTTCTCGTTTTTGTTTGTCTGAAAAAGTGCGGATGCTCAAATGTCTTTCTCTTCGGGTTAAGACAAAATAATAAATTCCTTTTTTGTTGGTTACATCTTCGTCAAGCATCAAGTGGGTAATTTCTTGTTCTAGTAATTTTGGGTTAAATTTAGCTACTCCTTTACTTTAAAAACTTTTCTTAAAATATCCTCCATTAAACACCATTTTGTGAATGATGATTGTAATAAATTAGCTCCCACAAAAAGGGTAAACCAAAACCAATTTTCATTAACATACATTCCTAAAAGTACGCTTAAAATTATAAACGTTCCTGCAATAGCTCTAATAATTCTGTTGATCATAGTATTGTTTATTTAATTTGTTTTTAAAGTTAGATTATGAATTGTTACTCCCACTTTTTACGTTCCACCATGTAATAAATTAGCGGTACTACTAGCAATGTTAAAATAGTAGAAATGATAGCTCCAAATACTAATGAGATGGCTAATCCTTGAAAAATTGGGTCAAAAAGTATAATTACAGCCCCAATAACTACTGCTCCTGTGGTTAGTAAAATGGGGGTTGTTCTCACGGCTCCTGCTTCAATAATAGCTTGTTTTAATGGAATACCCTCATGGAGTCTGATTTCTATAAAGTCGATAAGCAAGACCGAGTTTCGCACCATTACACCAGCTAGGGCAATCATTCCAATAAATGAGGTTGCCGTAAAGTAAGCTCCTAACAACCAGTGTCCAAACACAATTCCTATTAGCGATAACGGTATTGCCAACATCATTACAATGGGGGTTTTAAAATTTTGAAACCAGCCCACAATCAACATGTAAATAATTACAATAACCACTGCAAATGCTATCCCTAAATCTCTAAAAACCTCTAAGGTAATTTGCCACTCACCGTCCCATTTAACCGTAAAATCGCTTTCATTTGTTGGCTGATCTATATACAATTCGTTTATTTTGTAACCAGCAGGTAGGCTCATTTTTTGCAATTCTGCATTCATTCCTAAAATAGCATAAACCGGACTTTCTAAATCGCCAGCCATATCGGCAGTTACATAAACCACTCGTTTTTGATCTTTTCTGTATATCGTTTTTTGCAATGTGTCTTGAACTACTTTTACTAAATCTGCCACCGCAACTACATTACCCATACTTCCTTTGATTTTCAAATTCTGAATATCTTGTAATGAGGTTTTGTCTTTATCGTCTAACGAAAGTACAATACCCACACTATTATTTGAGTTTTCATCATATAAATTAGAAATAGGATATTCTTTTAGCAAATAGGTTAAATTTCCCACTACTTGCTGCGGGGCAATACCGCTAAGCATGGCTTTTTCTTTATCTATTTCTAGCTTATATTCAACTTGATTATCTTCTGTCATCCAATCTACATCTACAATATCTGTTGTTTTTTCTAGAATTTTCTTAACCTGATGTGCCACTGCAATTTGCTCTTTGTAATTAGGACCATAAATTTCAGCAACAAGGGTTGATAATACAGGAGGGCCGGGTGGCACTTCAATTATTTTAACATTGGCACCATATTTTTTAGCAATTTTTTGCACTTCTGGACGTATCTTTTTAGCAATATCATGACTTTGTAAATCTCTATCTTCTTTGTGTAATAAATTTACTTGAATGTCTGCCATGTTGCTACCCCCACGCAAATCATAATGACGCACTAATCCATTAAACGTAATGGGAGCTGATGTTCCAATATAATTTTGATAAGTTACAACCTCTGGAATGGTGGTAAGATACTGAGCAATTTCTTGAGTAACGGCTGCAGTACGTTCTAATGTTGTTCCCTCGGGCATATCAATTACCACTTGAAATTCATTTTTGTTGTCAAATGGAAGCATTTTTACTAAAACTGATTTGGTGAAAAACATCAAGACAGAACCAGCTAGTAGCAGAATTGTTAGTCCTAGCATTAATCTGCGTTTATTTGCATTTTCTAAAAACGGACGTTCTAGTTTATCATATAGTTTATAAATCCAAGAGGTTTCTAATCCTTGTTCTTCTTTGTGTTTTTGTTCTTCTTTTTCATGTAATAAATGATAACCTAAATAGGGTGTAACGGTTAAAGCTATAAACAACGACAACAGCATGGCAATAGAAGCCCCTATGGGCATCGGACTCATATAAGGTCCCATCATTCCTGAAACAAAAGCCATGGGTAAAATAGCTGCAATAACCGTAAATGTGGCTAAAATGGTTGGGTTTCCCACTTCGTTAATGGCAAAAATAGCTGCTTGTTTGAACGGAAGTCGTTTCATTTTAAAATGTCTGTGCATGTTTTCGGCAATAATAATGCTGTCATCAACCACAATACCCACCACAAAAACTAAGGCAAAAAGGGTAATTCTATTTAGGGTATAGCCCAGCATATAATAAGCAAATAAGGTCAAGGCAAAGGTTAGTGGTACTGAAAGAAACACTACTAAACCACCTCGCCAACCCATAGCTAGCATTACTAAAAGAGTTACAGCAATAATGGCAACGCCAAGGTGCATTAATAACTCACCTACTTTGTGAGATGCAGTTTCACCATAATTTCTAGAAACTTCAACATGAATATCATCTGTGATTAAGGTTTTCTTTAAAAGTTCTACTTTTTCAAGAATTTTATCTGATATTTTCATGGCATCAGCCCCTTTTACCTTTCCTATTGAAATGGTTACTGCGGGATATTCAGATTTGTTTTTGTTATAGTTTTCATTTGCTTTACCATATCCAAAAGATACATAACTCTTTGGCGTTGAGGGTCCATCTTGAATGGTTGCCACTTGTTTTAAATATACGGGTAAATTTGCATTTATTCCAATTACTAAATTTTCTACATCTTCTGAAGTTGATAAAAATTTTCCGGTTGTAATTAAATATTCGGTGTCGTTGTTCACAAAACTTCCTGATTGAGAACTTTCATTATTTGCCTGAATCATTTGCATTATGGTGAGTGCATCTACACCATTTTCTGCCATTTTATCTTTATCTAAAACCACTTTGAGTTGGCGAGTTCTTCCTCCAATCTCTTTTGTGATGGCTACGTCTTTTACTTTTTCAATTTCAGTGGTTAGTTCCTCGGCTATTTGACGGATTTCAAAATCGTTTAATTTTTCGCTCCAAAGAGTTAGACCTAACATTGGAACATCGTCAATGGAACGTGTTTTTACCATGGGTTTGTATACTCCTTTTGGGAATATATTTTCATTTTTCATCAACTCATCGTATAATTTTACATAAGATCGCTCCGAATCTTCACCCACATAAAATTGCACAATAATCATTGCCTGACCATTCATAGCCATACTGTGTAAATGCTCAACGCCTTTGATATTTGATAATACTTTCTCTAATGGTTTTATGACTCTGCTTTCCACTTCACTAGGACTTGCTCCAGGATAGCCAATCATAATGTCGGCCATGGGAACATTAATTTGTGGTTCTTCTTCGCGTGGAATTAAAAACGAACTATACACACCAATAATCATTAGCCCTACCATCAACAGTATGGTTAATTTTGAATTGATGAAAAAATTTGCTATTTTACCTGATATACCTTCTTGCATAATGTTAGACCCCTATTTCCCAAAGGGTAAATTTTTGGGTTGAAATTACTTGTTAATACTAATTTATTTAATTTACTTCTCTTCTTTTTAGGGTATTGATATTAAGTGAAGTTCATTGTACACTTATCAATGCTCCGTTATATAATTTACCTTTTGCCGAAACAATGTAGGGTTCATCTGCAGCTAATCCTGATAAAACCTCAATTTGATTACCATTTGATTTTCCGGTTTTGATCCATCTAAGAATTGCCCTATTGCTACTAACCGTATAAATTCCTGTTAATTGTCCTTGTCTTACTAAGGCATTTGTGGGTACTACCAAATTTGATTTTGTAGCTGTTGTGGTTGCTTTTTTTACACTAGGAAACTGCACGTTTACAAACATTCCAGATAAAATGTCTTTGTCAATTTTATCTAACGAAACTTTTACTAAATATTGACCTCCTGTGTTTTTTGCTGATAAACTTACTTCAGACACTTTTCCAGACACTTCTTTGTTTAGTGATTTGATGTTTATTTTTACAGGCATTCCGTTTTTTATGTTTGAAATATCACTTTCAGAAACCATAGCGGTTACTTGCATTTTTTCAGAACCTTCAATGCTCATAAGAGGCATTCCGGGGTTTGCCATGTCGCCTTCTTTAACAAATGTGTTGGTTACAATTCCAGAAAATGGAGCCGTTATATTTGAATATGAAAACTGAGCCATTACCTCGTTTCGCATTTGCTTGGCAGCCTCTAGACCTGCTTTTGCCATTTCATAGCGTGCTGTTATATCGTCTAATTCTTTTTGTGATGCCGATTGTTGAGCAAATAAATTTACAAATCGGTCATAATCTTTTTTTGCATTGTTGTAGCCAGCAGTAGCTTGAATTATAGAAGCATCAACCTGAGCTTTTTTTGCTTGTAAATCACTGTTATTAATGCTAACTAAAAGTTGACCAGACGAAACTTTTTGTCCCACTTTTGCATGAACTTTAATTACATAGCCCATCATTCGGGTGCTTAAATTGGCACTGCTTTCAGATTCAATCTTCCCACTCGCAGCAACGTATGGACTGCTTGATGTTACTGAATTTACTGCCATCACAACAGGAATTGCAGGTTCTTTTTGGGTTGTCTTTTTTGTTTCCTTTCCGCATGAAAAAAATAGGAACGCAGATAATGTTATAATGATTGCTGTTTTTTTGTTCATGATATTTTTTAATTAAAATGGTTTTTGAAAATATTTGGTTTTATGTTATTGCCTTTCTTTCAGATTATAGAAGCTTTTGAATTTTAAAAAAAAATTATTTTTTTATTTTCCAGTCTAATAGTTAATACTGTAATACCCCAATCATATTACTATTTAGTTAAAAACTGAAGATATTGCTTAGTAAAATTATAATCAAAAATAGCTTGCAAGTGTTCTAATTCTTTTTGAGCCATTTGTGTTTCAGCCATTAATAAGTCAGTTGTTTTTTCTAATCCTTGAATAAATCTATTTTGACGAATTCTATATGCTTCCTGTGATTGTTCAAAAGCAAGTTTAGATAAGTTTACTTTATGTTCTGCATCTATTAACTGTCGATTAGTTTTGTTAAGTTCTAACTGACTTTGTTTTTTGTACTGCTCGGTTTCTATGGTTGCTTTTTCATAATCGGCTTTTGCTTTTTGGGTTTTCCCGATGGTTTTAAATCCGTCAAAAACATTCCACAACAACTGAGCTCCCACCACATATCCTTTTGCAGATGTTCTAAAAATATTTTGGTCATACAACTCATAACTTCCAAAAGCGTTAAATCTTGGTAAAAATCCAAATCTTGAAGATTGAAACATTTTTTCATAAGCTTCAGTAGATTTTTGCATGGCTTGAATATCTTTTCTAGCATCAGAAAAAGTAGCGATATTTTTTTCTACAGTAATGAAATTATCTAATTCTTCAGTGGGTTTATAGATTTTCCCTGTGTTATCTTCGTTCCACATAAAAGCCAAATAATCAGAAGCGTTTTGAAGATTTGATTTTGCATAATGTAATTGGTTCGTAATTTCATTCACACGAACTTGAGTATTAAGCAAATCTGTTTTTTGAAGCATGCCGTTTTTAAAATAGCTTTCCACCATTTTCAAGTTTTCTTGAGCGGTTGTATTTGCTTTTTCAAGCACTTTTACTGCTTTATAGGCCAGTTGTAATTGCATATATGCCTTAGCAGTTTCTAGTTCTAAATATTCTTTAGTGCGTTCAGTTTGCAATTCAAAGGCAGCTACTTTTGCTTTGGCAGCTTGTCTTTGATACAAACCATCTAAATTTAAAAGAGGTTGTTGCACCTCTATTTTTGTTGCAAAGTTTTGAGTTGCTTTTGGGTTGTTTAATAAAGCTGGATTAAAATCGGTGGTGGCAAGTATTTCTTGATTTAACTTTGAACCAAACGCCATCAAAGGATTTGTGGTAGAAATCCCAGTGTGTGACACATTGATATTAGGCAAAAAAACCGCATTAGATTGACGGTAATCTGCCCGTGCTGCTTGATAAGATTTTTCGGCTACTTTAATTTGCAAACTGTAATTGGCTACTTTTTGTATGATGTCATTTTTGGATATGAATATGGTATCTTGTGCAAAAAATGGCACGCTTCCAAAAGCAAAAACTAATAATGTCCCTAAAATATTTTTGTTCATCATTATTCTGTTAATTGATATTAGAACAAAAGTAGGTCTAAGAAAAATGTCAGTTGGTAACAAGTGTTACATTGCCTTGTAATATTTGTTTTTGTGGTATTTTAGTTATTTAAATACATTAGAAAGTTCTAACTGCTTTAAGTTTGTTTGAATGTTTTCTGCACAATCACCACTAGAACACAAAATCGTTTAAGTGTTTTTTATCACATCTAAAATATTGATAAATTGATGATAATGAACGATTTTAAAGAATGGAAGTAATCAATTTAGGCGGTTGTAATTGTTCAAATTAGATAGATATAAAATTTAATCTGTCAAATGAGTTGATATTTTCTAAAGTTGTTGTAATTTTCACTTCGCTATCAGTTTTACTAATTTTAGTGAAACTCAAAGGAAGAATAAAGTCTTTAAAGCATTTGTTTTTATTGACTTTTTATCCTTTTTTATTAATTAGCTTGCGGATTTAAAATTATATATCATAATCTTTATATTTTTTTCATGCAATTCTATTATATTTTTTCGTTTTATAAAATTAGTATTTCAATTGACACAATTTAATTTCAAAAATAAATAATTTAAGCTGTTCAATATTTTAAATGAAATTTCTTTCTAACAAAGACAACCTTCAAATTCTTCATGAAGACAATCATATTATTGTTATAAACAAACGTGTGGGAGATATTGTTCAAGGTGATAAAACGGGAGATAAATCATTAGCTGAAATTGTTAAAGAATACATTAAAGTAAAATATAATAAACCAGGTGAGGTGTTTTTAGGTGTGGTACATCGTTTAGACAGACCAACATCTGGAGTGATCGTTTTTGCAAAAACATCTAAGGCATTAACAAGATTAAATGAGTCGTTTAAAAATAGAGAAACTCAAAAAACCTATTGGGCTATTGTTAAAAATCCACCACCCAAAAATGCCGATATTTTAATCCACTATTTAAAACGAAATCCAAAAAATAATACTTCAAAAGCTTATATTAAGGAAATTCCTGAGAGCAAAAAAGCAGTTTTAGAATATAAAATTATTAAAAATTCTGATTATTATTATGTGTTAGAAATTATAATTCACACGGGAAGACATCACCAAATTAGAGCACAATTAGCCGCTATTGGTTGCCCTATAAAAGGAGATTTAAAATATGGTTTTGATAGAAGTAATCCAGACGGTGGCATCTGCCTTCATTCAAAACAATTATCATTAGAACAGCCTGTTACAAAAGAAAAATTAACTTTTAAAGCAACTCCACCTCACAATCCAATTTGGAATGATTTGTAACTAAAATTTATATATATTTTGAAGTCAAGTTTTTAAAATGTATTTTCGCTTATTAACCTTAACAAATTTGAATGAAATGAAAAAAGTATTTTTAGTATTAGGTATTGTTCTTTTTCAGGTAGCTCAAGCACAAGAACATTTTGCTGGAATCGGTTTGTCAAAAAGAGTGGGATTGCTAAATGCATCAGTAAATCCGGCTGAATTAACTAATTTATCTTCAAATTTTGAGGTAGGTTTATTTACTATGAGTTTAAATATTTCTAACAATAAAATTGGTTTTAAAGATCTGGTCAATTCTGATGATATAGAGTCACTTCTTTATAGTGGTGATGAACCTGTTAATATGCGGATTGATGTATTGGCTAACGGTCCTGCTTTTGGAATGCGTTTAAAAAAATGGTCATTTGGAGTTGCTACAAGTGCAGTTATAAAAGCAAATATAATAGATGTAGATGTTGCACTTGGCAAAGCATTATCTGATTCTGGTATTAATTCAATTTTAGGTTTTGAAAACATAAAGTCTTCTTACAATCAAAAAATAAATGCTGCCACCTGGGGCGAAATTGGGTTTACTGTTGCAAGGGAATTATTTGATAATGAAAAGTTCAAATGGAGTGTGGGTACAAATATGAGAGTTCTTTTCCCTAGTTCGTTTGCAAACTTAGCCATTGATAAATTAGATGGGGCATTAATAAACACAGCGGGTGATTTTAAATTAAACAACACAACAGCAAATTTGAATATAGCTTATGCAGGTCCTCTTGCTAATGGTTTTGAAGGATCTAACAATTATGGTAATTTTTTTGGCTCTGGAATAAATGGTTTTGCGGTTGATTTTGGTATAAATTTCAAAATAAAAAATTCAAAAGACAAAGACTCTTATAATTTTAATTCTGGTTTATCTATAAAAAATATTGGTTCAATGACTTTTAGAGGTGATAACAGCCAAACAACTAATTACAACCTCAATATCTCCTCAACAGAGTTCCTTGATCTTAATGATTTTCAAGATGTAAAAAGTTTAGAAGAGGCAGAACAATTACTTACAGATAGTGGGTTTTTAACTAAAACCAGTACATCAAAAGATTTCACTATTAAATTACCTTCTGTTATTAATGCCTATGTTGATTTAAGACTTTCAAAAAGGTTTTACATTAGTGCTTTTACCCAACAAAAATTAGTAGATGACAGCGATAACAAATTTACCACCACACAAAACAACATAACTATAACTCCTCGTTTTTCGGGTAAAAATTATGAATTTTTTGTACCACTTTCTAGCAATGAAATCTCAGGATTTGCAGGAGGTTTTGGTTTAAGAGTAAGAGGCTTTTTTATTGGTTCAGGTTCTTTAATGACAGCAATTATTAATGATTCAAAACAAGCTGATTTTTATATGGGATTTAGAATTGGTATTTAACTGGTTGTCATTTTTTTTGCAGTGCTAATAGATGGACATGTTTTTAGAGGTGGCCTTAAAACTTAAAAAAGATATTTTTAAACCACTCGAAAGAAAATTAACCACAAACAATTTTATTTATATTTGCATAATTAAATATTGAATATGAACATAAATTTGATTCCACAAATAAAACACATTTCAAGTGGTAATTTTTTTCTATTGGCGGGGCCATGTGCTATTGAAGGAGAAGAAATGGCACTTAAAATTGCAGAAAAACTTGTAATTATAACAGATAAACTAGAAATTCCTTTTGTTTTTAAGGGGTCATTTAAAAAAGCAAATCGTTCTAGAATTGATAGTTTTTCAGGAATTGGCAATGAAAAGGCTCTAAAAATTTTAGAAAAAGTTTCAAAAGAATTTAAAGTACCCACTGTAACCGATATACATGAAAATGAAGATGCTGTAATGGCGGCACAATATGTAGATATATTGCAAATTCCAGCTTTTTTAGTACGCCAAACCGATTTAGTTGTTGCCGCAGCCACTACTGGAAAAACAGTCAATTTAAAGAAAGGACAATTTATGAGTCCAGAAAGTATGAAGCATGCCGTTCAAAAAGTTATAGATTGTAATAATACAAATGTTATGGTTACTGATAGAGGTACTATGTTTGGTTATCAAGACATGGTGGTTGATTTTAGAGGAATACCCACTATGCAACATTATGCCACAACCGTTTTAGATGTTACTCACTCCTTACAACAACCTAATCAAACCGCAGGTGTTACAGGCGGAAGACCTGATATGATTGAAACTATTGCAAAAGCGGGTATAGCTGTGGGTGTAGATGGTATATTTATTGAAACACACTTTGATCCTTCAAATGCTAAAAGCGATGGTGCAAATATGTTACATTTAGATTATTTTGAAAGCTTAATGACAAAATTAGTAGCAATAAGAAAAACAGTTAATCAATTTTAGTACATAATTTTGTTCTTTTTGTGAATTTCACAAAAAGGAGTTGAGTCTATCTACAAAGTCAAATTTCTGTTACAATGAATTTATTTTAGATTTAAACAATTGATATTCAATTATTTTTCAAGCTGAATTTCAAGTTAAAACAGATTTAACTAAACAAAACATCTAATTTTATAACAGTCTCATCTCATTTTTATAGAGCATTTTTATTGTATATTTTTATATGCTTTTAATCCTTCCTCTAAAATACGAACCGACTTAATCAAATCTTGCTTATTAATTACATAAGCAATTCTAATTTCATCTAAGCCCATATTTGGGGTAGAATAAAATCCAGCAGCTGGTGCCACCATTACAGTTTCTTTGTTATACTCAAAACTCTCTAACAACCACTGTGCAAAATCATCTGCATTATTTAAAGGTAATTTTACAATACAATAAAAAGCTCCTTTTGGATAAGTTACTTGTATGCCGTCAATTTTTTGTAACTCCTGAATTAAAATATCTCTACGTTCTTTGTATTCAGTAATAACCTCATCAAAATAACTTTGTGGGGTGTCAAGTGCAGCTTCACTAGCAATTTGTGCATAAGTGGGTGGACTCAACCTAGCTTGAGCAAATTTCATGGCAGTGGTAATTACCTGCTTGTTTTTTGTAACAATACAACCTATACGAGCTCCACACATACTGTATCTTTTAGAAACAGAATCTATCAAAATGGCATGGTTCTCAATTTCTTTTATGCTCATTATTGAAAAGTGTTTGTGTCCGTCATAGGTAAACTCTCTATATACTTCATCTGCAATTAAAAATAAATCATGCTTAATAACTAACTGCGCTAACAAATTAATTTCTTCTTCAGAGTATAAATAGCAAGATGGATTCCCAGGATTACAAATAAGAATTGCTTTTGTTTTTGGGGTTATTAATTTTTCAAAATCTTCAATAGAAGGCAGGGCAAAACCTGTTTCAAAACTTGAAATAACCGGCACAACTTTTACACTTGATGCAACAGAAAATCCATTATAATTAGCATAAAATGGCTCGGGAATAATCACTTCGTCATCTACATCCATTATACTGCCCAAGGTAAACAACAGGGCTTCTGATGCACCCGTTGTAATCATAATATCTTCTGTATCAACTGGTAAATTTTGATTTCTATAATATTTAGAAAGTTTTATTCTATAACTTTCAAAACCTGCAGAGTGGCTGTACTCAAGCACTTTTAAATTTGAATTTTTAACAGCGTCTAGGGCAACTTTTGGCGACTGAATATCGGGCTGACCAATATTCAAATGATATACTTTGTGGCCTTTCTTTTTTGCAATTTCAGCAAACGGAACTAACTTTCTGATGGGGGATTCGGGCATTAGCATTCCCTTTGATGATATTTGAGGCATTTTTGTTATTTTAATTTTTTGTTTTAATTCTCAAAAGGTTAGTCTCTTTTTTTAAAAAGACTTACAAATAAAAAAGAAGATTTTTAAAATATCTTCAAACATTATTTTTGGGTTGTTTATAATTTGCAAAATTGCATTTTTTTTTGATAAACTAATCTACTGTTTTATTTATTTTTTTAAAAAACTAAAAAAATATTTCCCTTTTATCAAAAATATAATTTATCATTTTTAAAATCTATTTTTAACAGTAGTTATTAGTTCTCATTTTGATTTCTTATATTTGTAAATAATAAACTTGTAATAAAATTAAGTGAGAATAATCCCTCATCACAAAAATTCTTAGACACACAATGGGGGTATTATCAGTGATAATCCCAATTAGTATAGAGCAATAATTGAAATAAATATAAACACATGAAATTTTTTATTGACACAGCAAATTTAGAACAAATTAAAGAAGCACAAGAGTTAGGAATTTTAGACGGCGTTACAACAAATCCGTCTTTAATGGCAAAAGAAGGAATAACAGGTAAAAACAATATTTTAAAACACTATGTTGCTATTTGTAATATTGTAGATGGTGATGTGAGTGCAGAGGTAAATGCAATGGATCTTGAAGGAATGATAAAAGAAGGAGAGGAGTTGGCAGAGCTTCACGATCAAATTGTGGTAAAACTACCCATGACTAAAGAAGGTATAAAAGCATGTAAATATTTTTCTGACAAAGGAATTAAAACAAACGTAACACTTATTTTTTCTGCTGGACAGGCTTTAGTGGCTGCAAAAGCAGGGGCTACGTATTGTTCTCCATTTTTAGGAAGATTAGATGATGTTTCTACTGATGGTCTCAATTTAATAGATGAAATACGCCAAATTTATGACAACTATGGCTATGAAACGCAAATTCTAGCGGCTTCAGTTCGTCATACCATGCACATTGTTAATTGTGCTAAAATTGGTGCAGATGTTATGACGGGACCTTTATCTTCAATAATTGGATTGCTCAAACACCCACTAACGGACATAGGTTTGGCTCAATTCATTGCTGATTTTGAAAAAGGGAACAAGTAAAATTTCTATTTGACAGGTCTGAATATCAAAAGTTTAAAATTACTGTATTTTTAAATGTTTATTTTGAATTACGCTGTACTTTTTTATTTGCACTTTTTTGTACAAAACCATCTTGAATAGATTATATCTATTTTTATTTTAAATAAGAAACTTTACCAAACAATCTAGTAGCTTATAAAACTTGCTTAACATTTTACAGATAAATTATTGAGTTTTTCTTTGTTTAAAAGTAGCAATACAGATACAATACTTTTAGTAATGATAAGTGTTGTTTGATAAACACCTTTAAAATCATATAATTTATTAGAAATCATAATTTATTGTAAATAATTAAATTTAGCATACTGGTGCTAAAAATGACTATTCTTCAATTTCTGTTAGGTTTCCTGTAGCTTCAAATCAATAATTTTATGTAGTTTTGTGGCTCAAATTAGCACTATGAGGACAAAATCTGTTAAGAAAAATAAAATTAATGTAATTACCCTGGGTTGCTCAAAAAATGTCTATGACAGTGAGGTACTCATGGGGCAGTTAAAAGCAAATGGAAAGGATGTTACTCATGAAGCTACAAAAAATGAAGGAAACATTATTGTGATTAATACATGTGGATTTATTGATAATGCCAAAGAAGAATCTGTTAATACTATTTTAGAATATGCAACTAAAAAGGAAAAAGGGCTAGTAGATAAAGTTTTTGTAACGGGTTGCTTGTCTGAAAGATATAGACCAGATTTAGAGCGTGAGATTCCTAATATAGATCACTATTTTGGCACTACTGAATTACCTTTGTTATTAAAAGCCTTAGGGGCAGATTACAAGCATGAGCTAGTTGGTGAACGATTAACCACTACACCAAAGAATTATGCCTATTTAAAAATTTCTGAGGGTTGTGATAGGCCTTGTAGTTTTTGTGCCATTCCGCTTATGCGAGGTAAGCATATATCTACTCCCATTGAAAAATTAGTTGTTGAAGCCACTAAACTGGCTAAAAATGGCGTTAAAGAGTTGATTTTAATTGCTCAAGATTTAACGTACTATGGACTAGATATTTACAAGAAAAGAAACTTGGCAGAGTTGTTAGAAAACTTGGTTAAAGTAGAAGGAATTGAATGGATAAGATTGCATTATGCGTTTCCTTCTGGTTTTCCAATGGAAGTTTTAGATCTGATGAAACGTGAGTCAAAAATTTGCAATTATATTGATATTCCGTTGCAACACATTAGCGATTCAGTTTTAAAATCTATGAAACGCGGTACAACGTATGAAAAGACAACCAACTTATTAAAAGAGTTTAGAAAAGCGGTTCCAGAAATGGCTATACGAACTACTTTAATAGTGGGTTATCCTGGAGAAACAGAGGAGGATTTTGAGATTTTAAAAAACTGGGTTAAGGAAATGCGATTTGAACGATTAGGTTGTTTTACTTACTCGCATGAAGAAAATACAACTGCATATACCTTAATTGATGATGTTGCTGAAGAGGTGAAACAAGCTCGTTCCATGGAAATCATGGAAATACAAGCACAAATTTCATGGGAACTGAATCAAGAAAAAATTGGAAAAACATTTAGATGTGTTATAGATAGAAAAGAAGGTCAGTATTTTGTGGGGAGAACGGAATTTGATAGTCCAGATGTAGATAATGAAGTATTAGTAGATGCAACTTTATATTATTTAAAAATGGGAGAGTTTGTTGATTTAAAAATAGTTGATGCCACAGAATTTGATTTGTATGCAGTGCCAACAGTCTAATTATCATTTGTATTTACAATAAACCTAAAATATGCATTTGCTAGTTGAGAATCTACCCTTTTAGTTTGTAATAATAGATTTGCTTTGCTGGTTCGAGCAGAGCTCTCGGGTCTAATGCGTAATTTGTACTTAATTGTCAATTTTCGTTTCGTCTTGCTCCACATGAAGAATATGTAACAATCGATGTATTATTGGTGCAAAAAACACTGCTGTAATACTCAAAAAGGCAACACCACTGTATAATGCATAAATGGACGAAAATATTTTTGCTTCGGGCGAAGTCATTTCAATCACTGGCCCCATTCCTGTTAGAATCATGCATGCCATGTAAAAACTGTTGAGCCACGATATGCTTCCAAAAAAATGATAGCCAACTGTACCTGCAAGTACAGAAAATGATATTAATACAAGTGTAAATAATAAGTATCTACCCATTCTAATAACGAATTGGGGCAAGGAAGCCACTTTTTGTTTGCGATGTTCTAATTTCATTTCTTCTTTATTTCTTGTTTACTAATAAAGCTAAACTTCATTTTATACCAATAACATTTGTAAAATAGTCCAATAGTTTATGGTATAATGCCGA
>DAINSR010000019.1:0-16011 GCA_036741255.1 Flavobacterium sp. | reverse complement strand
GTAGTTCTTACGTCAGGATTTTCTGCCTTTTTAAACGGCCATAGTTTACTTCTCATGTAAAATGTTATAACCATTAAATGAGCCGCAAAAAAAACTGTCATTTCAAACATAATAGGAATAAATGCGGGCATATTTTGAAGGTAACTGAAACTAGGCTTTCCTCCAATATCTTGAGGCCAATCTTCAATCATTATGAAATTCATCATAGAAACTGCAATTGAAAGTCCTACTAATCCGTATAAAAAAGAAGCAATAGCAATTCTAGTGGGTGCTAATCCCATAGCCTTATCTAGACCGTGAACAGGGAAAGGAGTATAAATCTCTTCAATGTGATGATGAGCAGCCTTAGTTTTGTGAACTGCTTCTAACAAAACATCATCATCATTATATATAGCGTGTATAACTTTATTACTCATGATAGTATTTAATGATTATCTGATTTATGATTGTGTTGTTCTCGTGCATTTTTAAAATTGTCTCCAGAAGATTTTAAGATTGTTTTTACTTCGGCTTGAGCAATTACAGGAAAGCTTCTAGAGTATAACAAAAATAGTACAAAGAAAAATCCTATTGTTCCAATAAAAATACCTGCATCTACAAATGTAGGTTGAAACATTGTCCATGATGACGGTAAATAATCTCTATGTAAAGAAGTAACAATAATTACAAATCGTTCAAACCACATCCCAATATTAACTACTATTGAAATGATGAAAGAAAATGTAATACTTGTTCTTAATTTTTTAGACCACATAAATTGAGGTGAAAATACATTACAAGACATCATTAACCAGTAAGACCACCAATAAGGACCAGTAGCTCTATTTAAAAAGGCATATTGTTCATATTCAACTCCAGAATACCAAGCGATAAATAACTCAGTAATGTATGCAATACCAACAATTGAACCAGTAATCATTATTACAATATTCATCAATTCAATGTGTTGCACTGTAATGTAATCTTCTAAATTGGATACTTTACGCATAATAATGAGAAGTGTATTTACCATTGCAAAACCAGAGAAAATGGCACCTGCCACAAAATATGGAGGCAAAATTGTTGTATGCCATCCTGGAATTACAGATGTCGCAAAGTCAAAAGATACAATAGTATGAACAGAAAGTACTAATGGAGTAGCAAGTCCTGCTAAAACAAGAGAAACTTCTTCAAAACGTTGCCAATCTTTAGCTCTACCACTCCACCCAAATGAAACAATACTGTATATTTTTTTATTAAAGGGTGTAATGGCTCTGTCTCTTATCATAGCAAAATCTGGCAACAAACCTGTCCACCAAAATACTAGAGATACTGATAAATAAGTTGAAATTGCAAATACGTCCCATAACAAAGGAGAATTGAAATTAACCCACAATGAACCGAATTGATTTGGAATTGGCAAAACCCAGTAAGCTAGCCATGGGCGTCCCATGTGAATAATAGGGAATAAACCCGCTTGAACTACAGAAAAAATTGTCATGGCTTCTGCGGAACGATTAATTGCCATTCTCCATTTTTGTCTAAAAAGTAATAAAACAGCAGAAATTAAAGTCCCAGCATGACCAATACCTACCCACCAAACAAAGTTAGTGATATCCCAAGCCCAACCAATTGTTTTATTTAATCCCCAAGTACCTATACCCGTACTTATTGTGTATGTCATACAACCTAATCCCCAAAGGAACGCTGATAGTGCAATTGTAAAAACGGTCCACCAAAGTTTGTTTGCCTTTCCTTCAACTGGTTTAGCAACATCTACTGTTACATCGTGGTAAGATTTATTTCCTACTACTAAAGGTCTTCTAATGGGTGCTTCGTAATGAGACGACATATTTCCTTTATATTGTTGTTAATTAAATTTTTTCTTGATCATTTGTAACTTTTACATGATAAAACACATTTGGTTTTGTACCAATATGCTCTAGTAAATGATACATACGTTTATCTTCTGCTAATTTAGCTACTTTTGATTCTTTGTCATTTACATCTCCAAAAACCATAGCACCACTAGTACAAGCAGCCGAGCATGCCGTCTGGAATTCACCATCTTTAATTTGACGACCATCACGTTTAGCATCTAAAATGGTTTTTTGGGTCATTTGAATACACAAAGAACATTTTTCCATAACTCCACGAGAACGAACATTTACATCTGGGTTGAGTACCATTCGTCCTAAATCGTCATTCATGTGATAATCAAACTCACTATTCTTGTTGTATAAAAACCAGTTAAAACGACGTACTTTATAAGGGCAGTTATTTGCACAATAACGAGTCCCCACACATCGGTTATAAGACATGTGATTTTGTCCTTGACGGCTGTGTGATGTAGCGGCAACGGGACAAACTGTTTCACATGGTGCATGATTACAGTGCTGACACATAACAGGCTGAAAAGCGATTTGTGGGTTTTCTGACGGATCTTCCATATCAGTAAAAGTTCCTATAACTTCTGTTAAACCTTGTGCACTCTCTTTTAATTTTACATCCCCAGCAAAAGTTTCTTGTGATGAATAATATCTATCAATACGCAACCAATGCATATCCCTACTGCGTCTAACTTCTGATTTTCCAACAACAGGAACATTATTTTCTGCATGACAAGCAATTACACAAGCACCACAACCTGTACAAGCATTCAAATCTATAGATAGATTAAAATGATGTCCTATTGTTCTGTCAAAAGACTCCCACAAATCAACTGATGTAGTAGGTACTGCCTTATGGTCTAATGAAACCATAGGTGCAGGATTCCACACATCTGAATTTTCTTTAACAAAGGTACTTAATGTGGTTTCCTTAATAATATCACCTCTACCCATTAGAGTTTTTTGTAACTGAACACAAGCAAATTCATGTTCGCCACTTGCTTTTGACAAAGTTACTTCTTGATTTGAAACTAAATTTGCATATAGAGTATAAGCATTTACACCCACCTGCATTTCAGCTTTCATAGACTCTTTCTTTCCATATCCAAAAGCTAAACCAATTGTACCTTCTGCCTGTCCTGGTTGAATAACCACAGGAACTTTTTCTAAAGTTGAATTACCAACCTTTAAATCGGCATAACTACCATTTAAACCACCATTAGAAACGTTCCAATTTTCTAATTGGTACTTGTCTGCATCTTTCTTTGAAATAGTCAAATAGTTATCCCATGAAATCCTCGTGATGGGGTCTGGAAATTCTTGTAACCAAGGATTATTTGCTTGCTGACCATCACCCATCCCCACTTTGGTATAGAGTATCAAATCAAGTTTAGAAGGTTTTGCGTTGCTCAGTTTTGTTGCTGCAATTGTAAAGTCAAAAGCATTAGCAGACAGTGCAGTTGTTTCAGAAAATACAAAGCCATCATGAACAGCTTTACTCCAAGAAACACCTTTTAAATATTGTGCAGAATTATTTTTCAAATAATCATAATAAGTTGTTTTGTTATCTGTGAGTAGTAACAAAACATCTTGAAATTGTTTGGTGTCAAACAAAGGATTTATTGTAGGCTGTTGAATGCTATAATTTGATTTTGTAATAGCTACATCACCCCATGATTCTAAATAGTGAGGCGTTGCTGCAATAATAGATACAGCTTTAGCAGTTTCATCTTCTTTCATTGAAAACGAAACAGACAATTTAGTCTTCTTAAGCCCTTCTTGAAATAATTTTGAGTTTGGCAAAGTGTAAATAGGATTTACACCATTCATCAATATAGTATGAATTTTTCCTGCATTTAAGTCTTTTACTAATTGATTAACTTGATTGGCATTTCCTTGTCTTGTGAGAATAATATTTGAAGTATCAAAAGCTTCAGAATTTAACTGTTTATTAATGGCAATAGTTAGTAACTGAGCATTTACATCGTCAATACCACAAACTAAAACTCCTTTAGAACCAGCCGCTTTTAATTGTTGAGCCGCTTTTATAACATCTGCTTCATATTTATCAATCTTAGATGTAGTAACGTTAGAGCCTGTAATTACATTATATATTTTAACAAGTGTTTGTTTTTGGTTAGCTATATTCAGCGGAATTCTCTTATCTGCTTTTGCACCAGCTAATGACATATTAGCTTCTATTTGAATATGCTTAGACATTTTCCCATTTTTAGGGATACGACCTTTAGCATAACCACTTTCAAAACCACCACCTTGCCAATCGCCTAAGAAATCAGCTCCAACAGAAACAATTACATCAGAGTTTTCAAAATTATAATTAGCTAAACCTCTAACACCATAAACAGTTTGAAAAGCATCTAATGCGTTTGACTCAGAAATGGCGTCATAAACAATATGTTTAACCGTAGGATACTTAGCAATTAAATCTTTCAATAATGCGTCAGTGGATGGACTAGCCATTGTATTCGTTAATACAACAACTGAAGCATCTTTTGCCTTTGCATCTTCTAAACTAGATTTAATTTTAGAAACTACAGTATTCCAATCTGACTCTTTCTGATTAATTTTAGATTTTTTTAAACGGAGACTATCATACAATGAAAGTACTGAAGCATGAACTCTTGCATTTGCACCACTTTGAGCACCAATTAATTTATTATTTTCAACTTTAATAGGACGACCTTCACGAGTCTTAATTAAAATATTAGCAAAGTCAAATCCGTCTGCAATTGTTGTTGCATAAAAATCGGCAACACCCGGAATAATTTGCTCTGGTTGAAACACATAAGGGATTGATTTTACAACTGGACCTTCACAAGCTACAAGTGTTGCAGCTGCTGTACTAAAACCAACGTATTTTAGAAAGTCGCGACGAGATGTAGATGAAGATGATAAGCTTTCTTTATCGCCTAAAAACTGATCCACAGGAATTTGTTCTACAAACTCATTGCTTCTTAGCGTCTCAACAATAGAACTATTTTCGTTTAGTTCTTCAACACTTTTCCAGTATTTTTTGTTTGATGCCATTTGTATATAATTATTAGCTTCTTTTGTTATTTTTAAATTTACTTAATTAAAGAATAGTAATCACAATTAGTAGTGACATTTACCACATTCTAAACCTCCCATTTGTGCAGCTGTTAATTGTGATACACCATATTTCTTAGAGAGTTCTTCATGTATTTTTTTATAATACTCATTATCTTCAACTTTCACATTTGTTTCTCTATGACAATTGATACACCAACCCATGGTTAGAGGAGCAAATTGCTTTTGAATTTCATATTCTTGTACTGGACCATGACATGTTTGACATTCAACCCCAGCAACAGAAACGTGTTGAGAATGATTAAAGTAAACAAAATCTGGTAAGTTGTGAATACGAACCCATTTTACAGGTTCTGTTTTTCCCGTATAAGATTGAGTGTTTTTATCCCAACCTACAGCTTTATAAAGTTTATCAATCTCACCGTCATAAAATTCTTTTGAATACTCTGGAGTTGCCGTAGATTCAGCTACTTCAGAAATATTTTTATGACAATTCATACATACATTTAATGAGGGTATATTTGAATGTTTACTCACTCTTGAGGCAGAGTGGCAATACTTACAATCAATACCGTTATCACCAGCATGTATTCTATGAGAATAGTGTATAGGTTGTATGGGTGCATAGTCTTGATCTACTCCTATTTGCATAAACCAACCATAAGCAAAATAAGCACTTACTAACAAAAATAATATGGCAGAAACAACCATTAAAAATTGATTTTTAACAATTACTTTCCAAATAGGTGTCGTAGATTCTTTAGGAGCTACTTCGATTCCGTTTGCCAATGCAATTTTATTAAGAACATTGCCAACTAAAAACAACATAACTATTAAAATCAGCATTACTAATGAAAGTGCACCTAAAATGATATTATTTGAAATTCCAGAAGAGTCTGTTTGTGTAGTACCTGGTACAGCTGTAGTGGGGGCTGGAGTAGCTGGAGCAACTTCAGATGTATAAGCTATAATGTTATCAATATCTGCATCTGATAGTTGAGGAAAAGCAGACATAGGTACTTTGTTGAATTCTTCATATATTTTTATAGCATCTGGGTCTCCAGATTTGATTAAATCAGCACTATTTCTAATCCATTTATACAACCATTCTTTGCTATATTTGTTTGCAACACCTCTAAGTGCAGGACCCGTGGCTTTTGCATCTAGTTTATGACAAGCTGCACAATTTGCATTAAATAACTCCTTTCCTTTTACTGCGTCGCCACTTGTTGTGGGTGCTGCTGCAACATCAGTAGCTGGAGCGACATTCATGGTAGCTTCTTGTGAATAAGACGCTAAAGATAAAGTCAGTACAAAAACTAAACTTAAAATAGACTTTGAAAACAAACTTTGAGTACCCACTTTTTTCATGTGTAGATATTTATTGTTTTGTAAATATTGTAAGTAATCTTTTCTAATTAATAGCGAATTCATGTTCAATATGATTATCGTTTTCTTTCAAAAATAAATTAATAATTAAATAAACAATTCATTTTTAAATAAATTTGAGCAAAAGTACATTATTTAGAGAATTAACAAAACCTAAATTTAGTCTTAAACTATAATTTATATTTATTCTAAATAAAATATTTTTAAAAAACACATTTTTAAAATGTACTTTTGTTTTAAACTTAATAAAATGATAACATCTAATACCAAAAAGCTGTTTTTTTTCTTACTTATACTTTATGTACTCCCTATGAATTTGTTTTCTCAAAGTATAGAACAAGATGTCAATATTGAATCTCTTTTAACTGAAAAAAGAAAAATAAATATGGGAATTAGCATCAACGAATTGTATAAAATTCAAATATTTAATGGCAAAAAAAACGAATCTATGAAAGTTTTTAATGATTTTAAAGCTTCATATAAAAATGTAGATGCTACAATTGTTTATAATAATCCAACATTTAAAGTTTGGGTAGGCAGCTATAAAACAAGAATTGAAGCTGAGTATAGTTTACTTCAAATTAAAAAGAAATACCCGCTTGCTTTATTGATTAAACCAGAAAATTGATCAGGAATTTTCAATAATTTTTAACTACCGTATTAGCAAGAAAAAACCAAAGTTAATGAGCTATATTTTTGTTAAGCCCCTATCAAATTAATATTTATAGCTATCCAATGCTTTTTGTGAAAATTTAGAAATTACTAATTTCCCGCTAATGGTGGCTCTTTCAATTAACAATTCGTCCCAATGTTCAGTACCAGTCCAAAACATTTTTTTCATTTCTTGCATAGCTTCTGGGCTGTAAGTACACAATTGCTGGGCTAAATGTTGTAAGGCAATATCCATTTGATCTATATCGTCAAAAACTTGAGCAAACAACCCTTTTTCTTTTGCCCAAGAAGCTTCATAAAACAAATGAGCATCAAGTGCCATTTGTGAAAAGGCAGCTAATCCAATCTTTCTTTCAATGGCTGGTGCCACTACAAATGGACCAATTCCTATACTTAATTCAGATAATTTAACAGCTGCAAATTTAGTTGCCAAACAATAATCGGTAGCTGCGACAATACCCACCCCTCCGCCAACAGCTTTTCCTTGAACCCGACCAATGATAAATTTTGGACATTTGCGCATGGCATTAATTACTTGAGCAAATCCTAAAAAAAAATCTTTCCCAGCAGCAGCATCATTAATATTAATAAGCTCTTGAAAACTGGCCCCCGCACAAAAAGTTTTATTGCCACCACTTTTCAAAACAACAACTTTAACATCACTGTTGTGCCCAACTGCTGTAATTGTATGAGCTAAATTAGTTAATATACTTCTGGGCAGAGCGTTGTGTTCTGGATAAAAAAACTCAATAGTAGCAATGTGATTTTCTATAGTTTTTTTTACATATTCTTGTAACATATATTCATTTTTGACCCCTGATTATGAAGGTAAGTTGGTTTTAAGTTGACTAAAACTTTTATAAAAGTAACATTTGTAACCTAAAGTGTTTTTTATGAGATTGTCATTTTGGCATCTGAATCAAAGTTAAATATAACATTTTCAATATCAAACACTAAGCATATAAAATGTTACATCTTACACAAAATCAAATTTAAACACTTATACCATATAAAATTAATATTTAATTCAAAGATATGGGATTATTAGAATTATTAGGCTTTAAAAGTAAAACAAAAGAACTTCAGGGGTATGTAGCAAAAAGATTTGTAATTTTTAGATGTTAGAATTACAGAAGAATACAAAAATAGACATATCAAAGAAAACTTCTAAAAACATTTTTAGTTCAGTGCTTAGTTGTTGTGTTTCTTTACTATAATCTTCAACGGATTAATATGTTAGCTTCCTTTTTTATTTTTAAGGGCGTATTGATGACGCTGGCATCTACAATAACACCCGATTCACTATAATTTTATGCACTTCTAGTTGCTTGTTTAATTCTTTAAAACAATTTGTTTACCTTACTAGTACCTAAGGGTAAGTTATATAAAACTTTTTAACATTTTTTGGAACAAATAAAAAAAGACGTATTTTTACGAAAAATAAATAAATTATGAGTTCGGATAAAGAGTCGAAATTAAAAGCTTTACAATTAACGTTAGATAAACTTGATAAAACTTATGGCAAGGGAACCGTAATGAAACTAGGGGATTCAGCCGTAGAAGAAATAGAATCTATTCCGTCTGGCTCTTTAGGTGTAGATATTGCTTTGGGCGTAAACGGATATCCAAGAGGTAGAATTATTGAAATTTATGGCCCAGAGTCATCAGGAAAAACTACCTTAACACTTCATGCCATTGCAGAAGCTCAAAAAGCAGGGGGTATTGCTGCTTTTATTGATGCAGAACACGCATTTGATCGTTTTTATGCAGAAAAATTAGGCGTAGATATAGATAACTTAATCATTTCACAACCAGATAATGGGGAACAAGCATTAGAAATTGCGGAAAATTTAATTCGCTCAGGAGCAATAGATATAGTAGTTATTGACTCTGTTGCAGCTTTAACTCCCAAAAGCGAAATTGAAGGAGATATGGGCGATTCTAAAATGGGACTTCATGCCCGTTTGATGTCGCAAGCACTTAGAAAACTAACAGGAACTATTCACAAAACAAACTGTACTGTGTTTTTTATTAATCAATTGCGTGATAAAATTGGTGTTATGTTTGGCAGTCCAGAAACCACAACAGGCGGTAATGCTCTAAAATTTTACGCATCTGTCAGAATAGATATCAGACGTTCTACACAAATAAAAGAAGGTGAAAATGTAATTGGTAATAGAACAAAGGTAAAAATTGTTAAAAACAAAGTTGCCCCACCTTTCAAAACAGCAGAATTTGACATCATGTATGGAGAAGGAATCTCTAAAGTAGGGGAAATACTAGACCTTGCTGTAGAATATGAAATTGTAAAAAAAAGCGGCTCATGGTTTAGCTATGGCGAAACGAAATTAGGACAAGGACGAGATAGTGTAAAGGCATTAATAAAAGACAATCCAGAACTAATGGACGAACTGGAACAAAAAATAAAAGACTATTTAGCAGAAAATTCTTTATAAAATTAAAACCCGAATTTTTTTTTCGGGTTTTTTTATTTTTAATGTATCCCTTTTTAAAAAACAACATCTTATAAAAAAAATAAATATCTACTGCAGGGTCTGCTGAAAAACAAACTTTTCTTTATAGGTAGGTAATGCTTGTTTTGTTGGGTGCAAGAAAAAATGAAAAAACTATTCAAAAACCTTGCATCTCAAAATATGTAAATTATAAAAAACTTCTTTTTTATTAAAAAATAAATGTATGATTAATGTCATTCAGACGAAAAAAAATCACATAAGCACCATTGATTATTTGATTCTAAATTTAATGTATGTAATGGGTTTGTTTTTTTCTAAATATTGATTTTCATAAAATGTTTGTATAGTTGTAACTTCAACTGGAGCACCTTCATTTTTATATACATCATGATTAGCATAAAGCACTTCATGTCCTTCGCCATGCAATAATCCTAAGGTATAGCCGTGCATAAATTCGCTATCGGTTTTTAAATTAATAATACCATTTGGTTTCAATATATTTTTATAGCGTTGTAAAAAAACAGTATTAGTTAATCTGTGTTTGGTTCGTTTATATTTTATTTGTGGATCTGGAAAGGTAATCCAAATTTCATCTACTTCATTTGCATCAAAACAATTTTCAATGAGTTCAATTTGAGTTCTTAGAAACGCTACATTTTTAATGCCACTATCCATGGCTATTTTTGCACCACGCCAAAAACGGGCTCCTTTTATATCAATTCCTATATAATTTTTATTGGGATTTTGCTTTGCGAGTTCAATAGTATATTCTCCTTTTCCGCACCCTAATTCTAATATAATGGGATTATTATTTTTAAAAAAATGTTGGTTCCATTTTCCTTTTAAGGCAAATATTTTTGAGGCTACTTCTTCACGTGTTGGTTGAAAAACGTTTTCAAAAGACTCATTTTCTTTAAAACGTTTTAATTTATTTTTACTTCCCACCTAGTATTTTTTTGTAAAATTAGTAAAATAAACTTTTGAAAGTCCTAAAATATACTGTTGTCATTAAAAATTATTTTCTAAAAGAAGGATAACAAGTTTGTTTCAAGATTTTCTTGAATATTTTTTAGCTACTTACTTACAAATGATTATGCAATATATTCAAGTTTAATAATTGCAGAACATTTTGGGCTATTTTACCATCAA
The DNA here is from genome assembly GCA_036741255.1 of Flavobacterium sp. Taxonomy (GTDB): domain Bacteria; phylum Bacteroidota; class Bacteroidia; order Flavobacteriales; family Flavobacteriaceae; genus Flavobacterium. The sequence continues at coordinate 5,390 of DAINSR010000019.1, read as the reverse complement.
AATGGAACAGCTACTCTTTTAGAATTTAATTTTTAATAACGGATTTTTCTACTTTGTTACCAAAGCGATCAAAATACATTACAGGAATACTTGATTTTTCTAATGCTGTTGCTACATCGGTTGCTTTACCCACAACTACAATTCTTAGATTATCTGCTAAAAAATATTTATTGGCAGCTTTTTGTATATCTTGAGTTGTTACAGCATTGATGTTTTTTATGTAATTTTCATAAAAATCATCGGGTAAATTTTGAGTTTCTTTATTTAAGGCATAAAAAGCTACTGTTTCTGGTTTTTCAATTTGCATTACAAAGTTGCCAATATATTTAGCTTTAGCATTACTTAAATCTTCACTTGATACTAAATCAGTTCTCATTCTTTTAATTTCGTTTAAAATTTCAACAATTGCACTATCTGTAACAGTATTTCTAACAGAGGCAGTTGCTCTAAATTTTGAGGTATATTTTCCCGATCCAATTGACGAATAAGAACCATAAGTCCAGCCGTGCTTTTCCCTAAGATTTAAAAACAATCTACCTTCGCCACCGCCACCTAAAATTTGATTGGCTAAAAGGGCGGCAAAATATTCTTTATCAGTCATTTTTAAATTTGAAGTATTTACAACTGAAATTTCCGACTGAACGGCATTTGGCATATCCACAAAGTTGATTTGGGTATATTGCACATCTGTTGGTTCTGAATAACTTAATTGTGGTGCTGTTCCTTTTTCCCAAATTTGAAATACGTCTTCAATTTGTTTTTGAATATCTTTAAATTTTACATCACCAATAACAACTAAATATGCTTTTTCTGGCTGAAAATAGGTGTTGTAATGACTGACAACATCAGCAAGTGTTACATTTTTTAGTGTTTCTTCATTTATATATTCTCCTTTAGGATGGTTCTTTCCAAACACTAAGATGTTTTCTACTCTTCTGGCATTTGCTGCCACATTTTTTTCTTCTGTTTTTAAACTTTCAATAAGTTTTGATTTTTCTTTATCAAAATCATCTTGAGAAAATTTTGGCAACAAACAGCCTTCTGCCATTAATTCTAAAATTCTGGTTTTATATTTAGACAATCCTCTGGCACTTGCCCCTTTAGATGAAAAATGGATATCTGCCCCTAAAAAATCAATCTCTTTATTAAATGCTTCTTTAGATGTTTTTTCAGTTTCGTTTCCAATCATTGAACTCAACATTTCATCTACGCCTTTTTTATCTCCTTCAGTATATGGAGCATTATCAATGGTTAGCGTAAATGATACTCTGGGGAGTTTAGCATTTTCTACTACTAAAACCTTCAGTCCGTTATTGAGTGTAAAACTCTTTGATTTTTTGATGTTTATACTAGGTGCTGGCCCCGCTTGTGGCATGGGGCGGTCTTGTGCTGATAATGTATTCATAAGGGATAAAATGATTGCGGTATATATTAATTTTTTCATGATTTGTGCTTATTTTTGAGTTGCATCTCTTTTTGGAATATAGTCTAAAAGCAACCTTTGATTAGGATTCAAATACTTTTTTGCCACGTTTCTAATCTCTTCTTTTGTAATAGATTTATAGAGGGCTAATTCTGTATTAATTAAATTAACATCGCCATACAACAGGTAGTAAGTGGCTAAATTACCCGCAATTCCTTCTACACTACTATTACTGTTAACATATTGATTTTCAAAAATATTTTGAAGTTTTTGAAAATCATAGTCCGAAATTAAGTTTGTTTGTACTTTTTTAATTTCCTCGTCAATGCTGTTTTGTATGTCTTCTTTACTAAAACCGCTCATGGGCAATGTATAAATAAGATACATGCCATAATCTTCTAACCCGTTGTTAAAAGCCCCTGCTTGTAAAGCCATTTTTTTGTCGTCAACTAATTTTTTATACAATACTGAACTTTTGCCATCAGATAAATAGGTTGACAACATATTCAAAACGCGAGCATCTCTAGTTTTCATAGATGGTGTTCTATAAGCCTGAACATACATTGGTTTTTGAATGTTTGGGTCTTCCCAAGTTGCTAAAATTGTATTGGTAATGGGTGCTTCTTCTATCTTATTTTTGACTACTGGCGTGCCTTTAGGAATTGTACTAAAATATTTTTGTATCCACTCTTTAGCCTGATCTGTATTAAACTGACCTGCAACAACTAAAACGGCGTTATTAGGAATGTAGAATTTTTTATTAAATGCCTGAAACTCTTCAAGAGTGGCGGTGTCTAAGTGTTCCATTTCGCCTATTGTTGTCCATTTATAAGGATGTACTTTAAACAAATTTTCTTTAACCGCTTTAAAAATATTTCCATAGGGCTGATTATCTACACGCAGTCTTTTTTCTTCTTTAACAACTTCATTTTGCGTATCAACCCCTATTTGATTAATTACAGGGTGCATCATACGTTCAGATTCCATCCAAAGAGCTAATTCTAAATTATTTGAAGGAAAAACTTCATAATAATATGTTCTATCGTCTGATGTATTTGCATTGTTTAAACCTCCATGAGAAGTTACAATTTTAAACCATTCGCCTCTACCAATATTTTTTGTACCTTCAAATAAAAGATGTTCAAAAAAGTGTGCAAAACCAGTACGATTTGGTTGTTCGTCTTTTGAACCCACATGATACATTACTGACGTGATGACAACAGGAGCCGAGTTGTCTTGATGTAAAATAACATGAAGTCCATTGTTTAAATTAAATTCTTCAAAAACCACATTTTGTGCAGTAGAGCTATTTTCTGTCATAATTATTAAGCATAAAGCAATTAATATTTTATTCATTTTTTTATTGTTATTATTGTTTTTTATTGATATGACTTGTCATCCTTTTGTCTTATGGAACTTATAATTATGCTCCTGTGTATCAAGTTCATTGGTTACAAGTTTTCATTCTATTGTAAGCTATTTAAAATCTATCAAGTAAAAGGTTATGAAACAACTAAGATACACTTATTCAATATATAACTTTTTTAAGGTGTTGAAATAAGGTTATACTTTTCTAGTGTAAATGAAAACTCTGACCCCATTCCAAAAGTGCTTTCCACATAAATTTTCTCATTATGCCCTTCAACAATGTGTTTTACAATAGCAAGTCCCAATCCAGATCCACCTTCACTACGGGCACCGCTTTTATCCACCCTATAAAAGCGTTCAAACAATCTAGGAATATTTTTTGTTTCTATGCCTTCGCCATTATCCGTAATTCTTATAATTATTTTATTATTAATTAGGTTTTCAATACCCACCTCAGTAGTTCCGTTTTCCTTCCCGTATTTAATAGAATTCACTAACAGATTTGTTACCACTTGCTGAATTTTTTCTTGATCCGCAAAAACCATAATTTTTGATTTATATAAAGTGTCAAAAGTGAGGGTGATATTTCTTTTTGTAGCTTTCATTTCAAGTAAATCAAACGCATTCTGAATAGTTTCAACAATATTAAAAGCAGATAAATTCAAATTGATGTCGCCCGTTTCAAGCTTAGTAATCATATCTAAATCTTTTACAATATAGATGAGGCGTTCCACTCCCTTTTCGGCTCTTTTAAGGTATTTTTCTTTTATGTTTTTATCTTCTATAGTTCCGTCAAGCAAGGTTAGTAAATAGCCCTGAACCGTAAAAAGAGGTGTTTTTAATTCGTGCGACACATTGCCAAGAAATTCACGTCTATATTCTTCCCTAATTTTTAAGGTTTCTATTTCAATTTTTTTGTCTTTGGCAAATTTTTGAACCTCTCGGGTTAGGGTTGCCATATCGGTGGTAATGGGTTGGTTTCTAAAAGTGCTGTTTTCTAATAGCGAAACATCTTCATATATTTTTTTTACCCGTTTAGAAATAAATTTTTCTACTCTGTATTGAATTACAAAAAATGAGAATAAAAAATTGAGAATTAGGAATAATACGTTATACAAAACCGGAATATAAACAACAAATGTGTTTATAAGTATAACTAAAAATACTAAAAACAAATTTAGATATATAGCAGAAACTGTGGCAAACCGATATGATTTTTTAAAATAATTGTGCATTAAAATTCAATTTTATAGCCCACGCCTTTTATAGTTTTAAAAAAATCATCGCCAATTTTTTCTCTCAATTTTCTAATATGGACATCAATAGTTCTGCCGCCCACAATAACTTCATTACCCCACACTTTATCTAAAATTTCTTCTCTTTTAAACACTCTTCCTGGTTTTGTGGCTAGTAAATAAAATAGTTCAAATTCTTTTCTGGGTAAAATTATTTCGCTCCCGTTTTTAATAATTTTATATTCGTCTCTATTAATTTCTATTCCATTAACACGCAATATGTCTTGTTTCTCCTCTTTTTCGTTAAAACGTCTTAGCAAGGCTTTTACTTTACTCATTAAAATTTTTGGTTTAATGGGTTTAGCAATATAATCATCTGCTCCAGCATCAAAACCCGCTAGTTGTGAGTAATCTTCTGCTCGGGCTGTTAAAAATGTTACAACCGTATTATCAAGTTCAGGCTGTCTTCTTATGGTTTCACAAGCTTCAATACCATCCATTTGAGGCATCATTACATCCATAATAATTAAATGTGGCAGCTCTTTTTTTGCAATAGCAACAGCTTCTTTTCCATTTTTTGCTTTTAATACTTGATAGCCTTCTTGCGATAAATTATAACCTATAATTTCTAGTATATCTACCTCATCATCAACTAACAAAATTTTTATGTCCTTTTTTTTCATTGTTCTTAGGGTTAGATTAGGTTGTTTTTATTGTCTCAAGACATCGCTTTAGTTTTTTACCACAGCTAAAAAAATAATTTTTAAAATGTATAAATCAGCAATTATGATTTACTGTAAATTATAAATTTTAATTGAACCAAAATTAAATCTTATACTTTATAATAAATACTAAAACACAATAAAAATAAGCATTCACTGACTTTTAGAATCTTGAAATACATTAAAATTCTAAAAACGTACATATACTTATTATTGAAGTAGTTTTAGTTTGTATTAGATTTTAACGCTTAATTTAGTTACAAAATAATTCATTTTAAAAAGTAAAGATATATATAATTTAAAATCTTTTATTGGCTTAACAATTATTTAATGTATTAACCTTTTAGCCCCCCTAACAACTATTTTTTTTGGTTTTGGTGGTCAAGAACGCAAGTTGCCTAGTGGTTTTCTAGCAGTTCCAAACGGGCAAATAGATAACAACTCTCAATCTTCGTGGGATGTTGAAAAAATTAATGCTCCACTAAGTACAAGTTTTAGAATTACAAATGCCGATAAACTTTTAATTGGAACAGGAGAAAATAAAACTTACCTATGTTAAAAAAACGCATTAGACTTCGCAATGAAAGCTAAAAATACAATAAAATAAGTGCTCACGGACTTTTAAATTTTGAAATATAGTAA
>DAINSR010000018.1:0-16107 GCA_036741255.1 Flavobacterium sp. | reverse complement strand
TATAGAAATTGTTAGAGAAGGGGCAGCAGGAATTTATGCCCTTTTAGATGAGTTTAATAAAATTAATGACGATTTTAGTTTGCCTGAAGTTTATGAAGATGCAGACAAAATGCAAAAACTAATGGACAGACAAGCTGATCTACAAGATAAAATTGACGCTGCAGGGGCTTGGGAAATTGATAACAAACTTGAAATTGCCATGGATGCTCTTAGAACTCCAGAGGCAAATACTCCTGTAAACATATTATCTGGCGGTGAACGACGTCGTGTGGCTCTTTGCAGACTGCTATTACAACAACCTGATGTATTACTTTTAGACGAACCTACAAACCATTTAGACGCAGAGTCTGTTTTGTGGCTGGAGCAGCACTTGCAGCAATATGCAGGAACAGTAATAGCCGTTACTCACGATAGGTATTTCCTTGATAACGTTGCAGGATGGATTTTAGAACTCGATAGAGGACAAGGAATTCCGTGGAAAGGCAACTATTCGTCTTGGTTAGACCAAAAAACAAAACGAATGGAACTTGAAGAAAAATCGGCTTCTAAGCACAGAAAAACTTTAGAACGAGAGCTAGAATGGGTACAGCAAGGAGCAAAAGGAAGGCAAACTAAACAAAAGGCTCGTTTACAAAACTATGATAAGTTATTAAATGAAGATCAAAAAGCCTTAGACGAAAAATTAGAAATTTATATCCCAAATGGTCCACGACTAGGCACTAATGTCATTGAAGCCAAAAATGTTGCCAAAGCTTTTGGAGATAAACTATTATATGATAATCTAAATTTTAAACTTCCACAAGCGGGTATTGTAGGCATTATTGGTCCAAACGGTGCAGGAAAATCTACCATATTTAGAATGATAATGAAAGAACAAGAACCCGATTCGGGCGTTTTTGAAATAGGAGATACTGTAAAAATTGCTTATGTAGATCAAACACATTCAAATATTAATCCCGAAAAATCTATATGGGATAATTTTTGTGATGGTCAAGAACTCATAATGATGGGAGGGAAGCAGGTTAATTCTCGGGCCTATTTATCGCGTTTTAATTTTGGAGGTAGCGATCAAAATAAAAAAGTTGCTACACTATCAGGTGGTGAAAGAAATAGACTTCATTTAGCTATGACACTCAAAGAAGAAGGAAACGTTTTATTATTAGATGAACCCACAAACGATTTAGACATTAACACCCTTAGAGCCTTAGAGGAAGGTCTCCAAAATTTTGCGGGCTGTGCTGTTATAATATCTCACGATAGATGGTTTTTAGACCGAGTTTGTACACACATTTTAGCATTTGAAGGCAACTCTGAGGTGTACTTTTTTGAGGGTAGTTTTTCAGATTATGAAGAAAATAAGAGAAAAAGACTGGGTAAAGAAGTAACGCCTACTAGAATTAAATACAAAAAACTAGTACGCTAGTTTTAAAAGGTTTAACAATATTTTGTTTGTCTTTTGATGAAATGATTTAAACTTTTTCCATTTGCTAAAAAAATGTCTTTTATACCCCTTTTGCCTTTTTTAGTTCCTTAGCACAGCTATGCAACTTAAAAGAAAGACTTTTATTGGATAAAAATTCTAAATTTTCGCTAAAATGCAAAAAGTTTAAATCACTTTTTAATCAAGATAATGAGTAAAAAAATTATTCTTTCATGTTGTGATATACATTCATTACATCATCGTCTTCTTCAATTTTTTCTAATAGTTTTTCAACATCGGCAACTTGTTCCGCACTTAATTCTTTTGTAACCTGTGGAATTCGCTCAAAACCTGACGAAAGTATTTCTAATTTTCGTGATTCTAATTCTTTTTGAATTGCACCAAAGCTTTCAAACGGTGCATACATAACGATTCCGTCTTCGTCTTCAAATATTTCTTCCACACCAAAATCAATCAACTCTAACTCTAGTGCTTCTAAATCCTGACCATCCGCTGGAATTCTAAAATTGCAGGTGTGGTCAAACATAAATTCTACCGAACCTTGTGTGCCAAGTGTTCCATTACATTTATTAAAATAACTTCTAATGTTGGCAACAGTTCTATTGTTATTATCAGTGGCAGTTTCAATTAAAACAGCTATGCCATGTGGTGCGTAACCTTCAAACAAAACTTCTTTATAGTCTGCGGTGTCTTTCTCAGTTGCTTTTTTAATGGCACGTTCCACATTCTCTTTTGGCATATTAGCAGCCTTTGAGTTTTGTATAACCGCCCTTAAACGGGAGTTGGCCTCTGGATTTGGTCCACCTTCCTTAACTGCCATAACAATATCTTTACCTATTCGAGTGAAGGTTTTTGCCATTGCAGACCAACGCTTCATCTTACGTCCTTTTCTAAATTCAAATGCTCTACCCATTTCTAAATACTTTTGTTTCTAAATAATTTAACATCATTAAATTTTAAACCCAATGCAAAAATATGTATATCAATTTAAAATGCAAAAAACAGTTTTTATCGCTTGTAAAAAGGCATTTTAACAACTCGTGCTTGTATGTCTTTATTTCTAATTCTAATATAAATAATGCTATCAACTTCAGAAAATAAAGTAGATACATAGCCCATTCCTATTGCTTTTCCAAGTGATGGTGCTTGAGTTCCAGAGGTTACAATTCCTATTATAGTTCCATTCTCATCCACAATTTCATAATCATGTCTTGGAATACCACGTTCTATCATTTCAAAACCAACTAATTTTTTTGAAACACCAAGTTCTTTTTGATTTTTCAAATTTTTAGAATTTGTAAACTCTTTTGTAAATTTAGTTATCCAGCCTAGTCCAGCCTCAAGAGGTGAAGTGTTGTCGTTAATGTCATTTCCATATAAACAAAAACCCATTTCTAGTCTAAGCGTGTCTCGTGCTGCTAATCCAATAGGCTTTATTCCAAAAGATGCTCCAGCTTCAAAAACCTTATTCCATATTTGCTCAACCTCTGTATTTTTACAATATATTTCAAAACCACCTGATCCTGTATATCCCGTTGCAGAAATAATGACGCTTTCAATACCAGCAAAATCTCCCACTTTAAAATGATAGTATTGAATTTTAGATAAATCAATTGAGGTTAAACTTTGCATAGCATCTACTGCTTTTGGTCCTTGAATGGCTAATAACGAATATTCATCAGACAAATTTATCATCTCCACCCCAGTATCATTAAATGACATAATCCACTCCCAATCTTTTTCAATGTTAGCTGCATTTACAACGAGTAGATATTCATTCTCTTTGATTTTATAAACAATTAAATCATCAACAATTCCTCCTTCAAAATTTGGTAAACATGAATACTGTGCCTTTCCTATTTCTAATGTGGCTGCATCATTTGAAGTTACTCGCTGTATTAAATGAAGTGCATTTTCACCTTTTAACAAAAATTCGCCCATGTGAGATACATCAAAAACACCTACACCAGATCGAACCGTTTCATGCTCAACATTCACACCCTCATACTGAACTGGCATATTAAATCCTGCAAAAGAAACCATTTTTGCCCCCAAATTTTCATGAATTTGAGATAAAGCTGTATTTTTCATTATACTTTTGGTTAATTGAGTGCAAATTTATTAAAATTTTATTGATTAGAAGCTACTTCCAGCTATCCACTCTATCTTTTCTTTTTTTTTACAAACGTTCAGCTCTTTCTAAAAAAAAAAGAAAAGGATGCCGTTACTATCTGGGCTAAGGGGAAGCTGTGATATAATCACATCATTATAAAATGAAGTCGTTCAAGCCAATTTGTAGAAAATATTATACTAATTGTTAAAATTTTGTTAATTATTTATTTGATTTTGATTTTACAAATTTTGTTTAATTGCAGAGAAGTAAGATAAGCAATTGTTTTAACGTTTCTCAATATATATGAGCTTTAGTTTTAACCAAACAAAGAAAATTTATTCGAAATGAAATAGTTACAAAATTTGTAGTACATAAATCGGAAATAAAAAACACATAATTTTTTTACTATCAAGTTGGGTTAAAATTAAAATCAATATATTTTTGGTTTCGCTATTATTTAAACAGCTTAAAATTTTTTATTTAATTTAAAATTGTCTTTTAAAATGCATCATTCTTAAAATTGAAATTAATTATTTAAAGTGTTATTAATCAATTTGTTATATTAAATACACAACATTTAATAATTTTCTATTTTACATAATGTATATTATAAGTCAAAATATAATAAAAATATTTGAGAGATAATTGTTTACAGTTTCGATACTATCCCTGTTTGTAATAAATTTTTTGCTTTTTGTATTATATTCACTAATTCATAAAAACATGAAATTAATTAAATAGACCTTAATACTTCTACAAGTGCATCAATATCTGCAGTAGTGTTTTCATGACTAAATGAAATTCGGAGTGATGGTTTTTTTAAATCTAATGGATTTAAAATTTCTGCTAACACATGAGATGGTTTTATACTCCCACTCTGGCAGGCACTTCCTCTTGAAACTGCAATTCCTTTTATATCAAGATTAAATAAAATCATGGCGGTTTTTTCTTCAGAGAATGGTAATAAAACATTTATAATATTGTAAAAAGTGTTAATTCCGTTTATCTTGATACCCTGAAAATTAGTTTGTAATTTTTCTAAACAGTAACTTTTTAGTTGAGTAATATGCTTTTGATATGAATCTAAATTTTCAAAACAAATATCAATTGCCTTAGACATTCCTACTATTTGATGAACAGCCTCTGTGCCCGCTCTTAGTCCTTTTTCCTGAGCTCCGCCATAAATAAATGGAGTTACAAAAGTTGATTTTCGTATAAAAGCAAATCCCACACCTTTGGGTCCATGAAATTTATGGGCACTCGCTACCATGAAATCTATGTGTAATTTTGATAAGTCAATTTTAATTTTACCAATAGATTGAACGGTATCACAATGAAATAAAGCGTTATTTTCTTTACACAATAAACCTACTCTTTCAAGATCTAAAACCGTACCTATTTCATTATTAACATGCATTAATGATACAAGTGTAGGAATGGGATCTTTAAGTAAACATTCAAAATGATCCATGTCTATTAATCCAAGTGCTAAAATCGTGTAAAGGGTTGCATGATGCTCAATTTTTGTGGTAATTATTCTTTTTACAATTTTTGTTTTTATTAAAGATGATAAAATCCAATTAGTTGCTTCTGTGCCACTACTGGTAAAAATTATTTCAGACGAACTACAATTAAAATGATGGGCAATATTTTTTCGAGCTGTTTCAACTAAGGATTTTGAACTTCTACCATAGCTATGTGTAGAAGATGGATTTCCATACTCATTTTCTAGAACACTAACCATTGATTTTATTACTTCTGGGTGCACCGATGTTGTTGCAGCACTATCGAGATATATACAATTCATCATTTTTCAAGCTTAATTATCACTCAAAGATACAATTAAAAAAATTAAAATTATAAGGCTCAATGTGAGCAAAAATAGGCTACAATAGCCCATAATTTAACATTCATTCCTTTATATTAATGTATATTAATGACCCGTTTCTATTTCAATTGCATCGATATCAATATTTTGTTTTTTCAATAATCTTTTCACTAAAATAGAAAACAAAGTTAAATAGACAAAACATATTAGAGCCACAATATAGGATTGATGGATGCCTATAATATCTGATAATTTTCCTTGAATGGGCGGAATAATTCCCCCTCCTAAAATCATCATCACTAAAAAAGCGGATCCTTGTGAGGTGTATTTTCCTAAACCAATAATAGACAAACTAAATATTGATGGCCACATAATGGAACATGCAAGTCCGCCAGCTAAAAAAGCATATATGGCAACTGTTCCTGTTGAATATAAACCGATTAACATGGCAATGATTCCTAAACTCCCAAAAATAGTTAAGGTTCTTGCTGGTTTATCTTTACTAAAAAAGAAGGCTCCTATTTGAATAAAGACACAAAAAATGTAGTAATACAAAGGTTTCATATCTTTTCCAGAAATAATATTAATACCTAGTATCACTACAAAAGCAATTAATGGCATTAGTACTAAGGCAATTATTTTTTTTGTGCCGTGTAAATTAAAAACACTCACAGCACCTGCCCACCTGCCTATCATTAAACTTCCCCAATACATAGAGATATATGGAGCAATATCAGATGACTCTAAACCGCCAAAAGTGTCTAATTTTAATAACTCGCCAAGATTACTCCCAATAGCAACTTCAACACCTACATAAGTAAAAATGGCAAGCATACCTAAAACCAATTGAGGATATTGCATGGCACCCCAACCCTCAGGGTTTTTCTTTGCAGCGGTGTAAGAAAATATAATTCCAAATAAGACTACTAAAAGTGCTGCAAAAAGCCATTTCATTCTATAATGTTCTAAATCTGCCATTTTAGTAATTGAATAATTTGAAGCGTCTATCAAATAAGTATTAAAAATGGGCATAAAACAAATTATTAACAAAACGGTCATTACTACTAAAGTTTTTAATGCTTTATTGGCTTTTTCTATGGGTTCTACCGAAATTCCAGTGGGAACTCTTTTAGAAAAGTAAAATAAAGCCGCCGCTGCAATGAAAAGTAATCCTACGCAAACATATAAAAGAACAACTTTGTTTAATTCTAATAATTTGATTTGTTCATCTGTTATAGAATCTGCTGTGCCAAATAAGGCTAATGCCACAATGATAGGACCAATAGTGGTACCAAAAGAGTTGATGCCACCACCAAGATTTACTCTGCTTGCACCTGTCTTTGGGTTTCCTAATAAAATTGTAAAAGGATTAGCAGCGGTTTGTTGCAATGAAAAACCCAAAGCAACAATAAAAAGACCTACTAACATTCCCACATACAAATTAGCCTCAACGGCTATAATCATAGCAGCTGCTCCAACTGCAGAAAATAAAAGACCATAAACAATACTTTTTTTGTATCCCCATTTCCCAACAATATCCCTTCCTGAACTGTTGCCATAAGCAAACAATATCAAAGCCCCTATATAATAAGCAGTGTAAAAAGCAAAATCTACTAATTGTGATTGAAACTGATCTAACGAAAAGTAACTCTTACAAAATGGAATAAAAATACTATTTCCTGCGGCTATAAACCCCCAAAAGAAAAACACCGTGATTAATGTATATAAGGCTGGATAATTTGTTTTAGTAGTTGTACTCATCTAAAGATTATTATTTTTTCAAATATATATTATTTTTTAATTGTAAATACTTTGATACTTTAATTAATATTGGTCTGTATTTCTTTTTTTGTACCCACTAATTTTTTTAAACCAACTCAAAAAAAAATGATTATGACACTACAATATAGGCATAATCATTTTTTTAGATAAAATTTTTAAAATTCTTAAGAAAACTATAAATCTTTGAATATTGTGTGCATTAATCGCTTTTTATCATTTATACTCTCTTCTAATGAAATCATGGTTTCTGTTCTATATACTCCATCAATATCATCAACTAAAAAGATAACCTCTTTTGCATGTTTGGTATCTTTTGCACGAATTTTACAAAATATATTAAATTTCCCTGTGGTAATGTGAGCAACAGTTACAAAAGGTATTTCACTTATTCGTTCTAAAACAAATTTAGTTTGTGAGGTGTTGTTTAAAAAAACACCTATGTAAGCTATAAATGAATATCCTAATTTTTCATAATCTAATGTAAGAGACGAACCCTGAATAATACCTGCATCTTCCATTTTTTTTACTCTAACATGCACCGTACCAGCCGATATAAGTAACTTTTTTGCAATGTCTGTAAAAGGAACTCGTGTATTGTCAATTAACATATCTAATATTTGATGATCTACCTCATCTAATCTAAACTTACTCATATTTAAATTTTTAATTAAAAAACTATAAAGTCTTTATTTTACTAATAATCCGTTTACAAATTTCATGTCATCTCCTGCAAAAAAATCTGACTTAACCCCATCCGTAGGAACAGTACACAAATCAGAACGAAACATTCGTCCATTCAAATCATAGGACAAATGACCAAAATATTCATGAGAATCGTCATTTATTGAAACCATAAAAGGCTCAAAAATGATGTTTCCATTTTCAACTTTTTCTTTGTATTGTGTTGCAAAATTAACTATTTTTTCAATACCATTCGTATTTATTTTAACATTTTTATAAAGAATATCAAAAAAACTGACTTTATTTTCAGGAATTAAAAAATATTCTGAATTATTATTTGTAGCTATATCGTTTTCGGGTATTTTATATAAAGCGGTCAGTAATGCAATAAAAATGTACTTGCGTGTTTGGTCTCTTTCATAATCGTCAGGATAATGACCCGCCTCAAACAAAATGGTAATAGCATTTTGAGTAGTAAAATAATCCCCAAAACAGCTGTCGCAATATGCATCATTGTATCTCGCCACCTGATTTGGAATATACTTTTGTAATTCTTGATTCATTGACACAATAAGTTGCATGGCTTTAGAACGATGCATATTAATATCTCGAGCTGCATTAAAAGCGGGAGCTAGAAAGGATACAACTGCCGACTTATTGCTGTCTCCCACTCCATAAATTGTACGCTGATCATGCATATTGAAACAATATTCTGGACTAAACTCTTGAAAAATTCTCTTTAGTAGCTGACTTTCAGGTTGAGAACAAGCCCTCACATCTCTATTTAAATCTACTTTATTGTAATTCTCTCTCGTGTGCAACGCGGCTCCATCTGGATTTACCATAGGAAGAATACATAAAGTGTAAGTGTTTTTAATAAAATTTGATATTTCTGAATGATTTATTAAAACATTAATAAAATCTAAAATGGCTTTTGTACACGTAGATTCGTCACCGTGCATTTGAGACCAAATGTAAATTTTAATCTTTCCGTGTCCAAATTTAAGCGCATGAATGGGTTTACCTAAAACTGAATTCCCTGCAATTGAAAGGCTAAAATCTGAACTTAAATGTTGTAAAACCGACTCAATAGTTTCTACAGTAATGTGCCTACCGCTAATATTTTTCTGGTTGTAATTGTTGTAAATTTGTTCGTATTGCATAGTTTAAAATTATAAATTACAAATGTAAATAACTTATTATTTACATTTGTAAATAGAAAAAAATAAGACTTAATTCACCTATGTAAACAGTCTTAAACGATAGTTTTAAAAGAAATGTTTACAATGTTATACAGGTGTTTTTTAATTAATAAGATATTGAAAACCAGTATTTTGAAATAAATTAATTAAAGTATTAATCAGATATTTATATTGGTGTTTACAAAAGTAAATTTGCTTAGATTTAAAATATTGTTTACATTTGTAATATGTTATTTTAATACTTAATTCACAATGGTAAACTTAGACGATTTCATCAAACGGTTAGAAATTATATTAGAATATTATGCACTCTCGGCCTCTGCATTTGCAGATAAAATTAACGTGCAACGCTCTAGCATGTCGCATTTACTTTCAGGAAGAAACAAACCAAGTTTAGATTTTATTTTAAAAATCACAGAGGAATTTAGTGAGGTTTCATTAGACTGGATAATTAATGGAAAAGGAACATTTCCTAAAAGCGACTTTCAACCAGCACCTACTCCATTGCAAGAAAAACCAAAAAATATTTCTAGTATAAACAATGATTTATTTTCAACTCTTACTGAATCTCCCAAACAATTAGAACAAAGCACAAAAGAAATAAATACACTTTTAACTACTACTGATGATGAAATTGAGCGGATTGTAATATTCTTTAAAAATGGTAGGTTTAAAAATTATGTAGGATAATTAAATTATTTTAAAGTCAATTCCAGATAAATTACCGAGTGAAATTTTAGAGGTTTTTACTTTTGAAACTACATTTTTTAATAGTCAAATGAATTATTTGTAGTAATCAATTCATTTATTATTTCAAATATTAAAACATCAATTTTATTTATATATCAAATACTTATACCAATTTTATTCTTGTAATACTTTTACACAAATTTTTATTCATTTTGCCGTTTCAAAAGCACTTCTACAAATAAATTTTTCGTTATAAAAGGCTGCAACTTATACTGAAATTACACTACTTTTGTTTAACACAAAACACGCATTAGACCCTAGAGTTCTGTGCATATTTTGGATTTAACTTATGACTTAGATCTTATAATTATGAATTTTTGCTTTCTAGTAAAGCAGGACGGCGGCATTTTGTGGGTGCATAGGCTTTTTCTTCTCGCCATTTTTCTATTTCGGCAAAATTTCCACTCAGTAAAACTTCGGGAATTTTCATTCCTTTATACTCTGATGGTCTTGTATAAATGGGTGGTGCCAGTAAATTGTCTTGAAAACTATCTGTTAAAGCCGATGTTTCATCAGATAACACACCTGGTATTAATCTAATGATAGCATCACAAAACACAATAGCACCTATTTCGCCTCCTGAAAGAACAAAATCTCCTATTGAAATTTCTTTTGTAATATGTAAATCTCGCACTCGTTGATCCACACCTTTGTAATGACCACACAAAATAATGATGTTTTGATACATAGACATGGTATTTGCCATTTTTTGATTCAGCGTATCTCCGTCTGGTGTCATGTAAATAATCTCATCATACGTTCGTTGCGATTTTAAATTCAAAATGCAATCATCAATAGGTTGAATTGTCATTACCATTCCTGCACCACCGCCATATTGATAGTCATCAACACTTTTT
The DNA here is from genome assembly GCA_036741255.1 of Flavobacterium sp. Taxonomy (GTDB): domain Bacteria; phylum Bacteroidota; class Bacteroidia; order Flavobacteriales; family Flavobacteriaceae; genus Flavobacterium. Next base: position 5,453 of record DAINSR010000018.1, on the reverse strand, counting down.
TGCTTGTTTTTTGTATAATCTCTTAAATTGTGAAAATGAACTTCAACTATGTTCTTTTCAATGGCACGCTTCATTATAGAACCTTCAAACGGACTTTTTAACAAATCGGGTAATATTGTAATAATATCTATGCGCATTTTTGCAGTTTCTTGGGCTATTATGGAATGGATAACAAAATACTTTTACAATTAATTTGTTTCAATTGGGTAACAAAAATAGTAAAAAAACACTAATTTTGCACCTTAATTTAATTTTAAAATACCATGCAAGAAGGAATTTATGCTAAATTTAATACCTCAAAAGGAAGTATTACAGTAAAACTAACACATGACAAAACCCCTGGAACTGTTGGAAATTTTGTAGGTTTAGCAGAAGGTCAGCTAGAAAATAATGTAAAAAAAATGGGCGAACCATATTATAACGGCATCAAGTTTCATAGAGTGATACCCGATTTTATGATTCAGGCTGGTTGTCCACTAGGCACTGGTACTGGTGATGCAGGATATAAATTTGATGACGAGTTTCACCCCGATTTAAAGCACAATAAGCCCGGAGTTTTATCAATGGCAAACGCTGGTCCTGGTACTAATGGTTCTCAGTTTTTTATTACACACGTCCCTACTAATTGGCTAGATAATAAGCACACTGTTTTTGGTCATGTAACTGAAGGTCAAGAAGTAGTAGATGCCATTGCACAAGGTGATGTTATTGAAACGCTTGAAATTATTAGAATAGGCGACCAGGCAAAAAACTGGAATGCTATTGAAGCATTTAGAACCTTTGAAGGTTCAAGAGCAAAACGAATAGCTGAACAAAAGCTAAAGGCAGAAGCAGTTTTAGAAAAATTAGCGGCAGGTTTTGATAAAACAAACAGCGGATTACGATACAAAATGATACAAAAAGGGTCTGGTAAACAAGCAGAGAAGGGTAAAACAGTTTCTGTACATTATGAGGGGTCTTTAGAAAACGGGCAGGTTTTTGACTCTTCGTATAAAAGAAAACAGCCCATAGAATTTAAACTGGGTATTGGACAAGTAATATCTGGATGGGATGAAGGTATTGCACTATTGCAAGTGGGAGATAAAGCTAGATTTGTAATTCCATCACACTTAGGATATGGGGTGCAAGGTGCCGGTGGTGTAATTCCACCAAATGCAACACTTATTTTTGATGTTGAATTGATGGATGTGAAGTAGATTTGTTATACACGTTACTATTTGTAAAAAATTGTTCTATAATTCAAAATAAGCAATAGTTTGTTACTATCTCAAACTAAGCCAAATAGATTGATATGTAAATATTATTTGTTTTTTTAAAAGTTTTATGGTGTCGCTTTGTCTTCATTGAATTTTACTTCACAAAAGATTATTTTTTTTATCGATGTTTGATGATTTTCAATTGTTTTCAAAAACTTGTGATTAATGGTTAATGGCGATTTTATAGATTTGACAAATTACTTTAGCAAATAAAAAACATCTATATTAAAAGCTCTTGACGCACAGGAGTTGATATTGGGTGTTACATCATCTTAATAACGGATAAGTTTGACTAATAAAAAATAATCAGATGAAAAATTACCTTCAAAGTGTTCTTCTTTTTTTTAAACGCTTTTTGCTTATTGTTGTGATCTATCAACTGTGTCGTTTTTTGTTTTTATTGTTTAATAAAAATGCCTTTGACGCTGTAACGTTTAAAATATTTCTGGGCGGGTTGCACTTTGATTTATCTGCCATTGCCTATATCAATCTTATTTTTGCTTTTTTACATTTTATACCGGGAAAATTTAAATACAAAACAACGTATCAAAAAATCTTGAAGGGGGCTTTTTACACGGTGAATTTAATTTTCATTTTAACCAATTTTGTTGATTTTGAGTATTATAAATTCACGGGGAGGAGAAGTTCTTTTGGCATGATTACTGCCACTGGAATGGAAAATGAAATTGGAGGTTTGATTCTCTCTTTTTTAAGCGAATTTTGGATTTTACCCTTATTAGCACTGGGGTTAGCTATTGCTTTTTGGAAAGTAATACCAAACATCAAACTTGTAAACATAGAAGAAAAAGCATCTCAAAAAAACATTTACAAGCAAATTGGACTTTTTATATGCTTGTTAGGATTTATTTTTGTACTTGCTCGAGGTGGTTTTCAAAAAAAGCCTATAAAAGTAGTTGATGCTATTAATTATGGTTCTATTAGTCAATCTGCATTAGTATTAAATACACCTTTTTGTATTTTAAAAACTATCGGTAAAAAAGAAACACTTGAAGTATCAAAATTTTATTCTGAGAGCGAACTTAATTCTATCTTCAATCCTGTAATTGAGACTAACCCAACAGCAAAACCCACACAACAAAATGTAGTTGTAATTATACTAGAGAGTTTTGGTAGCGAAAATATTCAACGAGGTCAAACACCATTTTTAGATTCATTAATAAGAAAATCGTTATTTTTTGAAAACGGATTTGCAAACGGAAAACTATCAATTGATGCAGTGCCATCAACGCTGTCAAGTATCCCCAGCCTGATGAGTTCGTCATTAATAACCTCAAGTTACTCCATTAATAAAATTTATGGGTTACCTAAGATTTTAAAGGGATTCGGCTATCACACAGCCTTTTTTCATGGAGCATTTAATGGAAGTCAAAACTTTGATCAATATTGTAAAGTAGCAGGTTTTGATGCCTATTATGGTAAAAACGAGTATAAAGGTCCAGAAGCCTTTGATGGAAAATGGGGTATTTTTGATGAAGAATTTTTTCAGTTTTATTGCCAAAAAATGTCGCAATTCAAACAACCATTCTTTACCTCAATTTTTAGTATTTCGTCTCACAATCCTTATAAAATTCCTGAAAGATATAAAGGATTTTTTCCAAAAGGGACTACAAAAATTCATGAAAGTATAGCTTATTCAGATTTTGCTTTAAAACAATTTTTTAAGACAGCCCAAAAGCAAAATTGGTATAAAAATACCCTTTTTGTTATAACCGCAGATCATACCTCGGCAGAACCCACAGAAGAAAAATTTAAGACAAATGTGGGTAAATTTAGAGTTCCTATATTGTTTTTTAATCTAGAAAATGATGTTCTAAAAGGAAAAAGTTTAAAGAACATGCAACAAATTGACATTATGCCTTCTATAATTGATTTGTTGCAAATTAAAACCAGTATGGTTACCTATGGAAAATCATATTTATCGGATAAAGATTTTGTGGTTTATTATTTAGACAATATTTATCACTACATTGAGGGTGATTATTACTTGGCATTTGATGGAAAAAAAGCATTAGCTTTATATGATTTTAAGAAAGATGAGTTGATGAAAACTAATTTAATTGTTACTAATAAAGAAAAAACAAAAACTATGGAACGTTTTATAAAAGCTTATGTTCAATCGTTTAACGAGCGAATGGTTAGCAATAAACTAACAGTTCATTAATTTTTGAGTTCTCTGCAATTTAAGTAACTTAGCATATTTCATATAAGAAAAAAATCCTTGAATTAGTGCAATAGTTATTCCGTCAATACCATTAAAAATTCCTTTTTTAAAAAAATAACACCTCACAAAAGCTGTCAATCCATTGATTAAGGGTTTCATAGCCCCTACCCTTTTACCTTCGTCAAAAAGTTGTTGAGCATGCCATGTGGAATACTGATTTTTTTTTGCAATTATTTGATCAAATGAATCCCAACCATAATGCAATATATGGACAGAAACTTTTTTCTCGTTTGTAGTTATAATAGATTGATGTACTTTCGCAGCTGAAGGTGTTGCAGTTTTTTGATTAAAAAATCTAACTTTATAATCGGGATACCAACCTGAATGCTTTATCCAACGACCCGAGAAATCGATTAATTCATCTCCTAAAAAATTCTTTACTCTAAATGAAAAAGCGTCATATTTTTCTGTTAAGTATTTTTTTTCAAGAATAAATTTCTCAGCATCTGCATCTAAAAATTCATCTGCATCTAAATTTAAAATCCAGTCGTTTTTACAGTAAGGCAATCCAAAAGCTCGTTGTGGTCCATCACCCAAAAATGCTTGAGACAATACTTTTGCTCCTTTTAAAAGAGCTATTTCAACCGTTTTGTCATTACTTAATCCATCAACCACAATAACCTCTTCACAAACCCTAAACAAAGCATCTAAACACTTTCCAATATTTTTTTCTTCATTATACGTTATTACTAATCCACTAATTGCCATAATTTTAATTTTGATAAACAAAAGTACGGTTTTTAATTAAAGTTTTTATGGCTGGTTTTTCTTATGTACTTTAGCATTTTAATTTACAAAAATGAAAATTTTAGTCATTCAACAAAAGCGTATTGGAGACGTATTAACTTCTACTATTTTATCTAATAATTTAAAGCAAAAATATCCAAATGCACAAATAGATTATATGTGCTATGCCAATTGTGTTGATGTACTACAAAACAATCCAAATATTAATGCTGTTATTGTTTTAGAACAAAAAGTTAGAAAAAATTATTTTTTGTTGTTCAAATTTATTTTTGAAATAAGACACAAAAAATATGATGTGGTTATAGATGCTTATAGTAAATTAGAAACTAATTTAATTACTTTTTTTTCTGGAGCAAAATATAAAATATCGTATGAAAAAAGCTATTCAAAAATATTTTATAATTACAACATTAAACGAATACCAAATGCCACAAAAAGCAACTATGGGCTAGCAATTGAAAACAGACTACGCTTATTGAAACCACTCATACAGGAAGAAATTTCCGAGTTTAAACCCAAAATTTTTCTCTCAGAATTAGAAATTGAAACGGCAAAAAAAACAATTTTAGAAGCATCTATTCCATATAATAAACCAATTTTTATGATTGGAATTTTAGGGAGCGAATGGTATAAAACTTATCCACTTGAAAAAATGGCTCAATTATTAGATTATACCATTGATAAAACAAATGCTTCACTATTGTTTAATTACTTTCCAAGCCAAAAAGAGGAAGCTTTAAAACTTTATAATTTGTGTAGTGATAAGACTAAAACTGCAATTTTCTTTGAACTTTATGGAAAAACACTTCGAGAATTTTTAGGTTTGTTATCACAATGTAACGCTTTAATAGGCAATGAAGGAGGGTCTGTAAACATGGCTAAAGCATTAAATGTTCCCACGTTTTCATTGTTTTCGCCAAGTGTTGACAAAGAAACATGGCAAATTTTTGAAGACGAAAAAAACATTTCTATTCATTTAAAAGATTTAAAACCAGACATCTATACAAAATACAATACAAAACACATCAAAGAACACACTTTTACCTATTTTGAAGAATATCCAATAGCACTAATAAAAGAAAAATTAGATATTTTTTTTAAAAACATAATTTAGTAGCATCTCTACTTCTCTTTTTACGTTTAATTTATTTTTAAGGTTCTACTGGTTTTTGTGTGAATATCCGTCAAGATCTCCGTGAAAAAATAGA
>DAINSR010000017.1:0-16698 GCA_036741255.1 Flavobacterium sp. | reverse complement strand
ATCAATGAAATTGATTTTGTAATTTGGGTTGCTTGCCACCCAAGATTTTAAAATATCATTTGATTTTCCTTTGTGTTCTAAAACGTTTGAAAGTGCAAATTTTATATTCTGACTATCTAAATGGTCAAGAGTTTTCAAAAGTTGTCTTTCTTCTTTGTCTGTCCAACCTTTAAAACCTCTTTTTCCGTCATTATACGTTCCTGTTGTAATCAAATAAGGTGGGTCGCAATAAACGAAATCATTATTATCTAGAAACGTGAAATCAAAATTATTAAAACAAACATTGGCGAAGACAATGTTTGTTTCTTTTAATCTGATTATAAATTTCTCCAAATTTTGTTTCATAGAATTATTGAAACTACTTCTTTCACGTCCAAAAGGATTATTAAATTCGTGATTATTATTGAAACGAATTTGATGATTAAATGAAAAAGCAATAAGTACAAATAAATCCAACGGATTTTTTTGTTTATTGTATTGTTCTCTCATTTTTTTGTAGCCTTCTTCGTTTGTCAAAGAAAGATCAAACTCTTTTATTCGGTTTTCAATATGTAAAATTGTTGTATCAAGTTCATTTAATTGAAATGTTTTATACATTTCAATTAAGTAAGTCAAGTTATCGTTAAAATAAACTTTATTAGCATTTACGTTAATTCCAACGTTACAACCACCTGCAAATAAGTCAATAAAATTGTCAATTTCTTTTGGAAATAAGGGCAAAATTTGGTCTAATATTTTTGCTTTACCACCAATGTAATTCAAAGGTGATTTAATTTGTCTTAGACTATGTCTGCTTGTTATTGCCATTCAGATTTATCTTTCTACAAACTTACAAATTTAGTTGTTGTCTTAATGTCAAAATTTTAGTTTTTATTCCAAATGTCTGTTAGAAGTAGGGTGTCCAATAAATAAATGACAGATAACTTTTTATAAATGAATGTTAATTGAAACAAAATCTATTTTTTTTAGTTGTCGCTATACGAATTTCAAATTTATAATTACTTTTACGAAAATATATGTAGTATATGCGATACTTTTTGTGTTCTATTTTTATTATATCCATAGCATCAATAACTTCCTGTAGGGACGATTTTAATTTTGAACCTAGTGCTGGTGGGTTACAATTTTCAAAAGACACGGTTTATTTAGACACGGTTTTTAGCAATATAAGTTCCAGTACTTATACCTTAAAGGTTTATAACAGGAGTAATAAAAATATAGCAATTCCAAATATTCGATTAAATAAAGGACAAAATTCTAAATTCCGTTTAATGGTTGATGGAATGCCTGGCAAAGAATTTTCAAACGTGGAAATGCTGGCAAAAGATAGTATGTTTATTTTTATTGAAGTAACCAGTGATGCAGCTTCTGCAAATGCTTCAGATTTTTTATATACTGATTTTATTGAATTTGGATCAGCAACTAATTTTCAAAAAGTAGAGTTGGTTACGCTTGTTCAAGATGCCTACTTTTTATATCCACAAAAATTTAGTGATGGAACAACAGAAACGTTACCTATTGACAACCAACAAATTTTTGGTTTTTTGTTAGATGAGAACGATGCTATAAACGGGAATGAATTAGTTTGGGAAGCCACAAAACCTTATGTAATCTATGGATATGCTGCTGTGCCAAATGGTAAAACTCTCACGGTTAAAGCTGGTGCAAGAATTCATTTTCATGCTGAGTCAGGATTGATAGTTTCCAATGATGCGTCTTTAGATGTTGAGGGCGAACTTTCAAATACGGAAGCTCTTGAAAAAGAGGTCATTTTTCAGGGTGATCGATTAGAACCTTTGTATGAAGATGTTCCCGGTCAGTGGGGAACCATTTGGTTTACTCAAGGAAGTACAAATAATTCCATAAATCATCTTACGCTAAAAAATGCAACAGTAGGTTTTCTTGTATCTGGAAATGACGGAAACCTCTCTAATCCTCTTAAGATTGAAAATACTCAAATTTATAATTGTACTAATGTAGGCATTTTAGCAAGAACCGGCAACATAGAAGGCAAGAACATCGTTATTAATAATTGTGGCGAAACCGCATTTGCTGGAACTCTGGGGGGAAGTTATGATTTTACGCACTGCACCTTTGCTAATTATTGGTTTAGTCCCAATCAAAGTTGTGTTGTCCTAAATAATTTTACACAAGCACCTCAAGGGATTATTTCTGAACCGTTAACAAAGGCAAATTTTAATAATTGTATTATCTACGGATCTAACAACTTGGCTATTTTGCACAGTAATACAAATGACACTTTTGAGTTTAAATACAGTCATTGCCTCATAAAATTTATAGACTCAAGAAATCAATTTGCATCAAATGAACTTTATGATTTTAATGATTCCTCGCGGTTTTTAAATTGTATTATAGCCACAAATACCAATCAAAACAAACCTGATTTTAAAAACACCAATAAAAACCAACTCATTATTGGATCAAACTCAATTGCAAAAGGAACGGCAAATCCTTCATTTTCTGGTTTCAATGATATTTTAGGAAAATCTAGAACTGGGGCTACAGATATGGGGGCTTATAATTTTATTGTTTTTGAATAAATCGTTTGTGAATAAAACTATATTTATTTCAATAGTAAAGCTAAATTTACATTCTATAATCTGATTTTCATTGATGAATATATGGTTTGATTAGAGTGTTTATTCGCAAAAAATTTATGAATTGCAAAAAGAAAATTTGGGGGTTTATTAGCTATTTGTATTGATAAGATACACACAATTCTTTAGACACAAGAAGTAAACTCTTGTTAAACAATACTAGTGGATATAAGCAAGGAATTGCATAAATGAATAGTATAAAAAATCTATTTTACTACATTTACACATTTGAGGATAGTTATTTTTTTTCTTTATTCTTGCTTTACTAATAATCCTAAGAAAAAAATGCTCGATAAATTAAAAACAATTTTAGATATAATAGATGAAGTGGATAACAAGAGAGCGACCTAAAATAGACAGACTAGCTTGTCCGTGGTTGATAAAGAGATTTATAGACAAGGATGCTGAATTTTTATTTGTACCCGCAAACGAAGTTTTTAACAAAAGTAAAGAAATAGGAGCTATTCCATTTGATATAACAAATGTAGAATATAGTCATTATGGAGAAGAAGTAACATTTGATTACTTCATAAAAAAGCATAAACTTACAGAACCAGCTTTAAAAAAAATGGCTCTTATAGTTCGTGGGGCTGATACTGATCGACACGATTTAGCTCCAGAGATTGCGGGACTTTGGGCTATTACATTAGGTCTAAGCCACAACATCAAAGATGACTATAAACTACTGGAAATGGGATTTGTGCTTTATGATGCTTTATACACATGGTCAAAATATCTTTTTGAGGTAAAACATCTTGAAGGTAGCCCTTTTGAAAAAATGCTACATGAGGTCTATCTCAAATTTATAAAAAGTAAAAAAGGGAAGTCGCCAGCTTGGGTCAAAGAACTAAAACATCTTATTCAAGATCAGTTAGACACACAATACAATATAGATTTACGTAAACTATCTGACGAACTCAGTCTTAATTCCACTTATGTTTCTAGAGAATTTCCTAAACATTTTGATAATCAAAATTTTGGTGAATACATTCGTAATGCACGAATTCAAAAAGCGAAAGAGCTTTTTAGAAATCCTGAATACACCCTAACAGAGATTGCTTATCTAACAGGTTTTTCAGATCAAAGTCACTTCACAAGAGTTTTCAAGCAAATTACAGGGGAAAGTCCTTCGTGTTTTAGAAAAAAACTTTTTAAAAAGTAAAACACATTATAAAAAGTAAAATATATTCTATTTTCAAACTACCTGACTCTATACTTTTGTGGGCAGTAAAAAATTAATTAGTTTGAGATGAAGAAAATTAATTTATTTCCGTTGATTGTGATTTTTACATTCACATCTTTTGTGGCAAAGGGTCAGGAAAAGACAGTGGTAGATAATTCGTCAAAATCTGCCATTAGCTTAGAGGGAATGGTTGGTTTCTCATTTGGCAAAGATTTTTACTCTGTCAATGTTGGAGGACCAAGTTTATTTTTGGTTTTAAACAAGGACTGGAAAATTGGTGTTGGTGCTTTGCCCTCACTTTTTTTACTTGAAGGTAAACTAGGAGCAAGATTAGGTGTAGCACCAAGAGTTGATTATAAAAACTTAGTATTTTTTGTACCTTTCTTTCACCGAGACAAAACAGAAGAGTGGATTTGTTCTGTGGGTTTTGGTTATAAATTTCACAAGAAAAAATCTAACTAATTATGAATAACAAGCCAACTTTCAAATCAGCATTAAAATTTTGGATAAAACTTGGATTCATTAGTTTTGGTGGTCCAGCAGGGCAAGTTGCTATCATGCACGAGTTTTTAGTGGAAAAAAAGAAGTGGATAAGCAATAGCAAATTTATACATGCGTTAAACTATTGTATGGTTTTACCAGGTCCTGAAGCACAACAATTAGCTACATATATAGGTTGGATGTTACATGGAACTTTAGGAGGTCTTGCAGCGGGAATTTTGTTTGTACTTCCGTCTATGTTCATTCTTCTTGGACTTAGTGCAATTTATGTTACATTTGGAAACTTACCTTGGATATTCGCAATTTTTAGCGGACTTAAACCTGCTATAATTGCAATTGTGATTCTTGCACTTATCAAAATTGGAAAGAAATCTCTGTTAAGTCCATTCCATTATTTTGTTGCTTTTACAGCTTTTATTTGTATTTTCTTTCTTAAAACTCCCTTTCCTCTCATTATAGTTGGAGCAATTATTATGGGTATAATTTGTCGATATTTTTTTCCAGAATTCTTTTATTTAAATGATAACAAGACAACACAAAATGAAACTGACGAAAAAGAATTTTATATAAATAAATATACAATTATTACTAACATTGGTTTTAAACTGTCAAGGATTTGGAAACAAGTAAGTTTCGGGGTGTTACTTTGGTTAATTCCCTTTCTTGGATTTTACTTTCTAACAAGCGACTTTGAATTTTGGAAAAAGCTTTCTTTGTTTTTTACACAAGCCGCATTTGTAACATTTGGTGGTGCTTATGCCGTTTTACCTTATGTTGCACAAGTCAGTGTAGAAAAATTTAACTGGTTGACTAACTTGGAAATGATAGACGGACTTGCACTTGGCGAAACAACTCCAGGACCTTTAATTATGGTACTCGTCTTTGTTGGTTTTATGGCTGGTCATAATCATTTTGGTAATTCTCTTACAATGGGAAGCCTTGGACTTTTAACGACAACGTTTTATACATTTCTACCTTGCTTCCTCTTTATACTTGTTGGGGCGCCAATCATTGAGCAAACGCAAGAAAATAAACGGGTAAAAGAAATTCTTGCACTTGTTTCAGCTGCAGTAGTTGGTGTAATTCTAAACCTGACAATTTATTTAGGCAAAGTGATAGTTTTTCCCGAGGAATTTTCATTAACAGGACTTGACTATGTATCTTTAGGCTGGATAATAATTTCATTCATTGGAATGTATCGCTATAAAATAGGAATGATAACTTGGATTGGTATTAGTGCAGTTTTTGGACTTGTGTATTATTTGATAACCCATTGACAAATTGAAAGTAAGAATGAAAGAAAATCCATAAGTTTTTGATTTTATTTATTATTCTAGCTATATTCTGATGCTTATAGCTTTTCTCCATTCTAAGGAACGAAGAATCACATAACTTGAGCAGTTATGTAATTCCGACGAAGGAGGAGTGACAACAAAACCATAAAAATGGTTTTCAAATAATGCTGTTAATGCTAGAATATAGCCATTATTTTCTATTTGTATTCATAAAACACATCACAATTCGTTAGATACAAAATGAAGCAAACTCTTGTTAAACAATATTTGTCAGTATTATCAAGTAAACATTGTAAACACTTTAAAATAAAAACCATTACCAACAAAAAGGAGATATTTTTTGTTATAAACTTTATAATTAAAGCTTTTGAATTTATAAGTATTTAAAATAAATTTGCATTTAAACAAACACTACCACAATGATTCACTTTTTTGGTTATGAAAATGCTACTGTATATGCTGTTTACTCGCAAAATCAACTTTCACAAGAGACAATCTTAAAATTAAATTGGCTATTTGGTAACGCTCCTAAAATTGATAAATCCGTAATAGCGGATTTTTTTGTTGGACCGCGTGCTTCTATGATAAGTCCGTGGAGTACAAACGCAGTGGAAATTACTCAAAACATGGGTATTTCTGGAATCATTAGAATAGAAGAATTTTATGCCACAACTTCAAGTTTCAACGAATTTGACCCCATGCTTCTGCAAAAATATTCCGAGTTAAATCAGGAAATTTTTAACATAGACATCAAGCCCGATTTAGTTTTAGAAATTGATGATATAGCCGCATACAATAAAAAAGAAGGTTTAGCATTAAGTGATGAAGAAGTAGAATATTTGCACCAAGTGTCCACAAAAATAAATAGAAAGCTTACTGATTCTGAAATATTTGCATTTTCTCAGGCTAACTCTGAACATTGTCGCCATAAAATATTTAACGGAACATTTGTGATTGATGGTATAGAACAAGAAACTTCATTGTTTAAGTTAATTAAAAAAACAGCAGCTGAAAACCCAAATGATATTGTATCTGCTTATAAAGATAATGTTGCCTTTTTGAAAGGACCAATTATAACGCAATTTGCCCCCAAAAGTCCAGATAAAGCCGATTTTTATGAAGAAAAAGAATTTGAATCGGTACTTTCTTTAAAGGCTGAAACACACAATTTTCCAACAACCGTTGAGCCATTCAATGGAGCTGCTACAGGTTCTGGTGGAGAAATAAGAGACCGTTTAGCAGGTGGTCAAGGTTCTATTCCTTTGGCTGGAACTGCGGTTTACATGACTGCCTATTCGCAATTGCAGAAAAACAATTTAGGTTTTCAAGAGAGAAAATGGCTCTATCAAACCCCAGTAGATATTTTAATTAAAGCCTCTAATGGAGCCTCTGATTTTGGAAATAAATTTGGGCAGCCCCTCATCACAGGTTCACTATTAACTTTTGAACATCATGAAGAAGACCAAAATCTTGGTTATGATAAAGTGATTATGCAAGCTGGAGGAATTGGCTACGGAAAACTAGATCAAGCCATTAAGAAAAAACCAACCCAAGGAGATAAAATAATCATACTAGGAGGCGAAAATTATAGAATTGGAATGGGCGGTGCAGCGGTTTCATCTGCAGATACGGGTGCGTTTAGTTCAGGCATTGAATTAAATGCAGTGCAACGTTCAAATCCAGAAATGCAAAAAAGAGTTGCAAACGCCATTAGAGGTTTAGTAGAAAGCGACGCTAATCCTATTGTTTCCATTCATGATCATGGAGCAGGAGGACATTTGAATTGCTTGTCAGAACTTGTTGAAGAAACAGGCGGATTAATTAATTTAGATAAACTTCCTGTAGGTGACCCAACGCTCTCGGCAAAAGAGATTATTGGTAACGAGTCTCAGGAACGTATGGGGTTAGTAATTCGTACTAATGATATTGATTTCTTACAACGCATAGCTGATAGAGAACGTGCACCAATGTATGATGTGGGAATTGTTACAAACAATCATAGGTTTACCTTTGAAACCCAAAATGAAAAATATTTTACTGCTGAGTATAAAAACAGAACTCAAAGCTTTCAAAACCAAAATAGTACACAAGAAAAAACAACTGGTTTAAAACCCATGGATTTTGCTTTAGAAGATTTTTTTGGAAGTTCGCCAAAAACAGTGATTAATGATATAACTGTAAAAAGAAAATATGCCTCACTAGACTATTCACAAAATCAACTTGAGGAATATATACAAACAGTTTTACAGCTTGAAGCAGTGGCTTGCAAAGATTGGCTCACTAACAAAGTGGATAGATGTGTGGGCGGAAAAGTGGCCAAGCAACAATGTGTAGGTGCTTTACAATTACCTCTTAATAATGTGGGAGTTATGGCATTAGATTTTTATGGGAAAGAGGGTATAGCCACTTCTATTGGTCATGCCCCCATTACAGCACTTGTAGATGCTGCTGCTGGAAGTAAAAATGCTATTGCAGAAGCCTTGTCAAATATTGTTTTTGCTCCTTTAAAAGATAATTTAAAATCAGTTTCATTATCTGCAAATTGGATGTGGGCATGTAAAAATAAAGGTGAAGATGCTCGTTTATATGAGGCTGTAAAAGCGTGTTCTGATTTTGCTATTGAACTTGGAATCAATATCCCCACCGGAAAGGACTCACTTTCTATGAAACAAAAATATCCTGATTCTGAAGTGATAGCACCTGGAACAGTTATTATTTCGGCTGCTGGAAATTGTTCAGATATTACTCAGGTAGTAGAGCCAGTATTACAACACAACAAAGGCTCTATCTATTATGTAAATTTATCTCAAGACAAATTCAAATTAGGAGGCAGTTCTTTTGCACAAACGCTCAATAAAATTGGTAATGACGTTCCCACAATACAAGACGCAAACTACTTTAAAACTACTTTTAACACCATTCAAGAATTAATCAAAAATAATCAAATTGCTGCCGGACACGATATAGGGAGTGGCGGATTGATAACAACTCTTCTAGAAATGTGTTTTGCAGATAACAACCTAGGGGCAAAAATTAACCTTAATGCGTTCACAGAAAAAGATTTAGTTAAAATATTATTTTCAGAAAACATAGGCTTAGTGCTTCAAGCTGAGCAAGATGCATCGTTTGAAAAAGCATTTGAAAGTTTAGAATATTTTAAAATTGGTTCTGTGTCTAGTGCCGATAGTTTAGATATTAAATGTAATGAAGTTTCATGGAGTTTAGATATCAAAAAATATCGAAAAATTTGGTTTGAAACCTCTTATTTATTTGACCAAAAGCAAACGGCAAATGATAAAGCCAAAGAACGATTTGAAAACTTTGACAAACAACCCTTACGTTTTAAATTCCCTACTCATTTTACAGGAAAAAAGCCAATTATTGACGCTTCAAAACCAAGACCTAAAGCTGCTATTATTAGAGAAAAGGGAAGTAACTCTGAAAGAGAAATGGCAAATGCAATGTATTTAGCTGGTTTTGATGTAAAAGACATTCACATGACCGATTTGATTTCTGGAAGAGAAACTCTTGAAGATGTACAGTTTATAGGTGCGGTGGGCGGTTTTTCAAATTCAGATGTTTTAGGAAGTGCAAAAGGGTGGGCAGGAGCTTTTTTATACAATGAAAAAGCTAATTTAGCCCTCAAAAATTTCTTCAATAGAAACGACACTCTCTCTGTCGGAATTTGTAACGGGTGCCAATTATTCATGGAGCTAGAAGTAATAAACCCCGAACATAAAACACATGGTAAGATGAAGCACAACGACTCTCACAAACACGAGAGTGGTTTTACTTCGGTTATCATACAAGAAAACAATTCGGTGATGTTAAAAACATTATCTGGCAGCACCTTAGGGGTTTGGATTTCACATGGAGAAGGAAAATTTAGTTTACCACATAACGAAAATGAATACCACATTGTTGCTAAATATAACTATAAAGGATATCCTGCAAACCCTAATGGATCTGACTTCAATACTGCGATGATGTGTGATAAAACAGGGAGGCATTTAGTTATGATGCCACACATTGAACGGTCTATATTTTCATGGAACTGGGCAAATTATCCACAAAGAGAACAAAAAGATGAAGTTTCTCCTTGGATGGAGGCTTTTGTGAATGCTAGAAAATGGTTGGTAAACAAATAAACAATGTTTGCAAGAGTCATAATGACGACAAATACACTAACTATATTTAATGTTTTCAGTTTTGTTCGTTCCAAATAACGCTTAAATCTTTGTAGATTCAGTGCATCTTGCTTTAGATTCTAAAAAAGTTCTTTTGCCACAAATTCTCAAATTTTAAAATTATACCGATTATGTATTCAATATAGTCCAAGAAAAATGGACTATTTTCATACTATATCGGCATTATACCATAAACTATTGGACTATTTTACAAATGTTATTGGTATTATTTCTAGTTTATGATTTTGTGATGTGGTATTATGCCCTTTTTTATTGCAAAATATTTTTTAAAAATCCTTTATTTCTCCTAACAAAACGATTTTTAGAGGTATCCTTAAATTAGACAACTAAAACAGTAAAACAAATAGGCATATAAAATTCTTGATTTTGTCATTGTGAATTTATTTCGAAATTTAAATCTTCATAAATACTTATGTTTAAAGAAGTTGAAACGAGTTCAGCTTGACAAAATTCTATTTTTTCATAGAAATCTTGACGGTTATTCATACAAAAACCGTAGAAACTTTTTTTAGATACTTTTATCTTATAGGTTGATTTAATATTAAATCTAAATATTTATTTACTTTATTTTTTAATTCTTTTCTATGTACTATAAAGTCTAAGAAGCCATGTTCAAGTAAAAATTCAGAGGTTTGAAAACCTTCCGGCAAATCTTTTCCAGTGGTGTCTTTTACAATTCGAGGTCCTGCAAAACCAATTAATGCACCTGGTTCTCCTATGTTAATATCGCCTAACATAGCATAAGAAGCTGTTGTTCCACCTGTTGTAGGGTCTGTACATAATGAAATATAGGGTATTTTTGCGTCGGCTAGTTGTGCAAGTTTTGCTGCGGTTTTTGCTAACTGCATTAATGAATATGCTGCCTCCATCATTCTAGCACCTCCAGATTTTGAAATCATTACAAAGGGTATTTTGTGTTTTATAGAATAATCAATTGCTCTAGCTATTTTTTCTCCTACAACTGCCCCCATTGAGCCACCAATAAAGGCAAAGTCCATACAGCATACTAGTAAATCTTTATTTTTAGATTTACCTACAGCTGTTCTAACGGCATCTTTTAGCTCAGTTTTTTTCATAGCCTCTTTTAATCTGTCGTCATATTTTTTTGTATCAACAAATTTTAAAGTGTCTTTTGAAGTAAGCTTTGCATCGAGTTCTACGAAAACATTGTTGTCAAAAAGAATTTCAAAATACTCTTTACTGCCAATTCTTACATGAAAATCATCTTCTGGACTAACCCATAAATTTTTTGCAAGTTCTTCTGTATCAATAATTTTTCCTGTTGGCGATTTATACCACAATCCTTTTGGGACATCTTTTTTGTCCTCGGTAGCTGTAGTAATTCCTTTTTCTTTTCTTTTAAACCAAGCCATAATTTATTGTATAAAGTAAAAAAGTGTAAATTGTATAATCTAACTTTATACAATTTACACCTTACAGTTTTACAAAGTATTTACATTATTTAAGTCTGCAAATGCCTGCTCTAATCTTTTAATAAAGGTAATTTCACTTTCTCTAACCCATTTTCTTGGGTCATAATGCTTTTTATTTGGTGCATCTGCTCCTTCTGGATTTCCAATTTGAGTTTTTAGATATTCAATATTGTTTATCATATAATCTCTAATTCCTTCAGTGTATGCAAATTGCAAATCAGTATCAATATTCATTTTTATAACACCGTAGCTAATAGCTTCTCTAATTTCTTCAATTGTAGAACCACTACCACCATGAAAAACAAAGTCAATTGGATTTGCACCTGTGTTATAATTTTTTTGTACAAACTCTTGTGAATTTTTTAAAATTTTTGGTGTCAATTTCACGTTTCCTGGCTTGTAAACCCCATGAACATTCCCAAAAGCAGCTGCGATGGTAAATTTTGGACTCACTTTTAAAAGTTCTTCATAGGCATAAGCAACTTCTTGTGGTTGAGTGTATAATTTTGAACTATCAACGTCAGAATTATCAACTCCATCTTCTTCACCACCAGTTATTCCTAACTCAATTTCTAAAGTCATACCCATTTTACTCATACGAGCTAAGTAGGTTTTGCAAGTTTCAATATTTTCTTCTATTGACTCTTCAGATAAATCAATCATGTGAGAGCTAAAAAGTGGCTTGCCTGTTTGTGCAAAATGTTGTTCAGAGGCTTCTAATAAACCGTCAATCCAAGGTAGCAACTTTTTTGCACAATGATCTGTATGAAGAATAACCGTTGCACCATAAGCTTCGGCTAGCGTATGAATGTGTTTTGCTCCTGCAATCCCCCCTAAAATGGCTGCTTTTTCTCCGCTATTAGCTAATCCTTTACCTGCATTAAACTGAGCACCACCATTTGAAAACTGAATAATTACGGGTGCTTTTAATTTTGCTGCCGTTTCTAAAACAGCATTTATAGTACTAGAACTTACAACGTTTACTGCTGGCAATGCAAATCCTTTTTCTTTAGCATAATTAAAAATATGTTGAACTTCATCGCCTGTTGCAACTCCTGGTTTAATGTTATGAGCCATTTTTATTAAATTTTATTAGTTTATTTTTTTTGCAAAAGTATAAATTTTTACTTTTAGAAAGGATAATTTATACCAAAATTTAGCACAGTTTTTCCAAAGTTAACATCTTTAAACCACCTTTCGCTTTGAATTTTAGCCGGATTATATGTTTTGTAACCAAAATCTAACCTAAAGACAAAGAAACTAAAGTCATATCTAAATCCAATTCCAGAACCAATAGCAATATCTTTTATTGATGAAATGCCATTAAATGTAAATGATTTGTTTTCTACATTGTCAAAAACATTCCAGATATTTCCAGCATCAGCAAAGAAAGCACCCAGCAATTGACCAAAAAGAGGAAATCGATATTCGGCATTAAAGGCAAGTTTGAAATTTGCCTCGTTAAAATCATTAATACCACCACTCGAACCTGGACCTAACGAATATGGTTGCCATCCTCTGTTATCATTTGAACCTCCAGAAAAGTAACTTTTCAAGAAGGGAATAGAATTTGAATTTCCATAAGGTACTGCTAATCCTACAAAAGTTCTAATAGCATAGCTTTTTTTTCTGCCTAAATCCCAATGCTTTATATACTCAAAATCTCCTTTTATGTATTGAGAATATTCTACACCCAGTAGTGTTTTATTGCCATAATCACTAAATGTTTGTTTTACGGTATTTGATAGTAATGATAAAATGTTCCCCGCAGATTCTAACTTGATTTTTAAATTGTAGAAATTATAATCATATACATCTGTTTTATTTGTTGTTGAAAACGTGAAACTGGAAGCTGCAATTAAATTGTTTTCAATAAGTCGAGTTCTTCTTTCTCCAATGCTTCTAACAGCTTCAAAATCAACAGGGTTTGATATGCTTATGTTTCCGTTTACAACATCATCTATAAACCCAACTGCTCCTTGTGGGGTTAAATTGCCATTAAGCGTATTAGTATCTGTAAAATTTATATTTGTGTTATAAACTTTAGCAATATTATTTAGGTTTTGATAAGAAGAATTATACACTGTAAAATAGTTGCCAATATTTAAGTTTCGGACAAATTGAAGGTTTAATAATTCAAATTTTGACTTATTATTAGTTTTTCTAGACCAGTTGTAATCAATTATACCAGAAAAATTCTCTTTGTCTAATCCTATATTTGTTTGCCTAAATAAACCAATAGATATATTAGTAGTGGGCAACATTTCTTTTTTAATGAGTTTTGCTGTTGGAAATAAGAAGAAAATTCTTGGAAATGTTAGTTTTGCATTGGCACCATATTCTGATAGGTTGAAAAAAGTGTTTTTTGGGTTTGCTAAATCTTTAGACGAACCAATATTACCTCGGGTTGAAATTTCTAACAATTCGGCCCCTCTAAAAATATTTCTAAAAGTTACCGATATGTTTCCTGTAATTCCAAAATCTTGAATGTTTGAGTGAATAAAATCAATATTAGGATTAAAATTAAATCTTTTTAGGGGTGATAAATTAATAGAGGCTACTAATGCTGTACTGTCTTTGTTTTCTGTAAATTCAATGTTAGGATATGTAAAGGTGTTTAAATTTCCTAGAGCTCGAGTAGTTTGGTATCGTTTATAATCGCTATAATAATCATCTTTATCTATAAAAATGGCATTTGTTATGGCTTTTGGTCGGTATTTTATTTTTTTTGATCCGTAGAGTGTATAGTTTTTATAGGTTAAACTATCAGATATTTTTGATTTGTTTTTAATAGCATTGTTATCTACAAAAACAGCAACTTTTTCAATTTTATACATTTTATGAGGGGTTGTTGTTGTCAACTCCTCTTTTGTAATTTTTCTATCGGTAATGCGTAATTCTACATCTATTTTTTTTGAAACGGTATCTTGATATACATTATAACTAATGTCGTTTACTTGAAAATAATATGCTCCATTATTTCGTAAATGGGTGCTAATTCTCTTGCGCTCTTTGTCAAAATCAGTGAGGTTGTATATTTTATTTTGTTTAATAAAACTGTTTTGACTAATGGATTTGTAAATACTATCTATTGAATTTGAGTTAATTAAAGCTGTAACGGAGTCTATGATATAGGGTTTCTTTTTTTGTAAGTTGTAAATAACTTTTCCAACTTTTTTACTCAGGGTATCTATTTTAGCATCAACAGTATTGTCAAAATATCCAATATTTTTGTAATATCCATTCAATTGTTTTTTTGAACGTTCTATTTTTTTATTGTCTATTAAAACGGGTTCTTCGCCCACTTTTTTAAAAAATTTACTGTATCCTTTAACAAGAAAAGATTGTCCTAGTCGATTTACTTGCTTTTTTGATAGAAGATTGGTTAAATTTTTAAGACGATTTGGTTTTTTATTTAACCATGCTAAATAAGATGAGTCGGCATTTTTTTTGCTCAAATGATTTAAATACAATCTAATGGGTATTTTTAAAAACCTTGAGTTTGGTTTTTGAAGCAAGAGCAATTGAATACTATCATTTGTTGTTTTTTTATTATCAATAAATATTTCATTGTTTGTGAGCAATAATTTGTCATCAGGAACTTTCTCCAGAGGCGAACAAGAATATAATATTGCAAAAATTACAATTATTAATAGTATTTTTGATGTGCTAAAGTTCAATTTATAGTGTATATGAGTTCAAAAATAAGTAAATAATGATTAGTAAAAATCAAATTAAGTTAATAAAAAGCCTCCAACAAAAAAAATATAGAAAACAACATAAAAAATTTGTTGCTGAAGGTGTAAAAGTAATCCAAGAATTACTTAATTCCAATTATGATTTAGCGGAATTATTTACTACTCAAGAGCAATTGTTTGAAGTTGATAAAGATAAAATTCACTTAGTATCTGAATCAGAATTAAAAAGTATTAGTTGTTTAGTTACTCCAAACCTTTGTTTGGCAATTTTTTCAATACCTAATCAGCCCGAAATTCCACCCACAAATGCCTTGCAATTAGTGTTAGATGATATTAGAGATCCAGGAAATCTTGGCACTATTATTAGATTAGCAGATTGGTTTGGTATTACAAGTGTTGTGTGTAGCCCGTCCACTGTTGATGCTTATAATCCAAAAGTAATTCAGGCAACGATGGGGTCTATTGCACGAGTAAATTTATGGTATGTTCATTTAAAGGAATATTTATCTGAAGCAAAAACTCCTGTTTATGGAACATTTTTAGAGGGAGAGTCCATCTATAAAGAATCTTTATTAAAGCCCTGTTTAATAGTTTTAGGAAATGAATCTAACGGAATCAGTAAAGAAATAGAAAAAAAAGTTACTCATAAAATTACTATCCCTCAATTTGGAATGGTTCATCAAACGGAAAGTCTGAATGTGGCAACGGCAACGGCAATAATATTAAGCGAATTTTGCAGAGATACTAAATAGTTTAAAGTCTTTTTTTTTCATTCTAATGAAATGAAAAGTTTAAGAAAACACCTCTAGTCCTCATGGCGTCAATGTTTGAGGTCCATGGACTGTTAATGTCTTTGTCTCTAATAAGTTCATTGTTTGTGCTAAAAATTCCTCTAATGGACGGAGAAAAAACAAAATATTCAAAAAATAAATCAACTCCAAAGCCTAATTCATAATTGTTAGTCCATTTTTTCATTCTAAAAACGCCAGATTCATTATCGTTTGGAGAGTCAGAGTTACTACTCAAATTTAAACTTCTTGAAACACCACCGAGCAAATAGGGTCTAACGTTTCCAATTCTTTTTGATGAAAATTTTAATAATAATGGAAGATGTATGTATGTAGATTTTATCTCTCTAATTCGGTCAGCAGAATTTGAAATATCAGGATAAGTTAAATCACGTTCTGTATAATATAATCCTGGCTCAAATCTAAGGTCTAAATATTCAAAAATTCTTAAATTACCTATTAACCCCACATTAAAACCAGTAGTGTTTAATACTTCTAAATCTTTTGCAACATTTTTGTAGTCAAATTGAAAGTCATAAAAATTAACACCCAAGTAAAACCCCCAGTGGACTCTGCTTTTTTGAAAATTCTCTAAGTTTATTATAGGGTTTTTGCCAAATTGTGCTTTGCAATGAATGGAAAAAATAACCAAACTAATTATGAAAAAATTTCTCATTTTTTGATATTACTTCTTAGATGCGTGATAAATTGTTGCAACTCCAAATGTTTGTGGAAGATGTGTTACATTTATAAACCCAATTTTCTCTAAAATATTGTTTAAAACAACTCCAAAAGGAAATTTATTTGCAGAATTTGACAAATAAGTGTAGGCTGCTTTGTCTTTTGAAAACAGCTTGCCGATTGTTGGTAAAATAAATTTAGAGTAAAAAGCATATCCTTGTTTAAATGGAAACTTAGTAGGGATTGAGGTTTCAAGTATTACAAAAATACCGTTAGGTTTTAAAACACGAAGT
>DAINSR010000016.1:7424-16914 GCA_036741255.1 Flavobacterium sp. | reverse complement strand
ATACTAAACACAATAACCAAAAAGGCTACAAACAACAATGCCGCTTTTTGAGGAAGTCTTCCTGCTAATTTTGCAGCTATTGGAGAGGCTAAAGAACCTCCCACAATAAGTCCTAAAATAATATACCAATGGCTAACTCCTAGAGAGGTAAAAAACACAATTGAAGCTGCAAGCGTTACAAAAAACTCTGCTAAACTTACTGTTCCCACTACGTATTTTGATTTTCGTCCTTTTGCTAATAAAGTTGAAGTTACAATAGGACCCCATCCACCACCACCAAAAGCATCCATAAATCCACCTGCAAACCCTAATCCACCTAAAAATTTAATTTTCTTTTTAAACGGAAATCTTTTAAAGGCAATTATAACTAACCGAATACCTATTACACAGGTATATGCAGATAAAATCAAATAGGCTAATTTTTCATACTCATTACCTAAATAAACTAAAAATAAAGCTCCTAAAATTGCTCCAACAACCCCAAATGATGCTAGCCAAAAAAGGAGTTTTTTATTTACGTTGCCAAATTTGTAATGTGAAAACCCACTAATGGCACTAGAAAACATTTCGGCTGTGTGAATACTACCACTAATAGCTGGCAACTTAACACCTAAAATCATCATGCTCGTGGCACAAGTAACACCATAACCCAGCCCCACAGCACCATCAACTAACTGAGCAAAAAAGCCTATCAAAAGCATATAATAAAATTCATTAGGAATAAGCTGGATTCCTTGTTTGAGTTCTGAAAAAGATACTAAAGTGGAACAACCATATCCTATAAAGAAAATTAGAAATGAACTTGCTAAAATAAAAGCTAAACGTTTATATTTTTTAGGTTTTTTCTTTCTCTGAAAACTTGCGGTTACTTTATTTAAGTCGGTTAATTTTTCTTGAAAATCTCCTTTATGTTTGTTTCTAAATTCGTTTAAAACCGTAATACTGTCTTCAATTGAATCGGGTATAACCTCTGTAAAATATTCCCGCATTCTACGGGCTAAAACTGGTGATTTTCCGTTGGTAGAAATAGCAATTTTCAACGTTCCTTTGTTTACAATTGAGCCTAAATAAAAGTCGCATAAATCGGGCTGATCTGCGGCATTTACTTTGATACCTCTTACTTTTGCTAATTCTCTTACGGTTCTATTCACTATTGGACTATCTGTAGCAATAATTACATAATCCTTATTTTCTAAATCAGTTTCTTCAAAGGCTCTTTCGCAAAAAGAAATATTTTTATGCTGCCCCCCTATTTCAACTAATTTTGGATGAAAATAAGTGGCAACAATTGTAATCCTGATTTGAGGGTTTTGTCTTAGTAATGTTTCTGCTTTTTCTAAACCCACATTACCACCACCAACAAGTAGAAAATGAGCTGTATCGGTTTTTAAAAAAACAGGAAAAAGTGTATTGGTCATAATTACTTCTTTTTTGATGAAATGGTCTGAAAAATTGAAAATCGTATAATATCTCTGTTGTAATAATCGGTTCCGTTTCTTTGCTGTTGAAACCAATTCATGTAGCCTACTTCAAAAGACAATTTGGGCGTTATTGCATAATTTGTTGCCAAATATAATCGGTTTTGATCAAAAGTGTTTTTAACTATTTTATTACCAATGTTTAGCATTACTTCGTCTTTTACTTTAAGTATTAATTTATCTGCATTATGAATTCTAAATATTGGATAATCAAAACTTAGTAAATATCTAAAACGAAAATTTGAAAAATCATATCCAGAGGTTAATTCACCATTGTCCTGATTGTGAAAAAAGCGGGCTTCAAGTTGATACTTTTGATTGATTTTTAATAATCCTAAACTCTCAAAGTTTGCAAAACCCACCACTGGTCGCAATTCTGGAACCATTAAATTTGAAGGCGAATTTGGATCTTGCGGACTTTGATAAAACAAAATCATTCCTAATAACGAAGACCAATTATGCACCAACTTTCTCTCTACAAATGTTCTAAAAACCAATTGATGCTGTGCCACAGGATTTATAAAATGACGTTCCTGAACATCTGAATGAAATTTCCAATTTGAATTTATTATAAAAGAATTGAAATATCCGTACCAAATTAATTGTTGATGTTCAATTTTTTTTTGACTATAACTATTTTGAAAAAGTAGCACTGATAAAATCAATGCTACTTTTATATTGTTTTTAGTTTTTAAAAAAAGTTCTAAAAGCAAAATCTCCAAATGTTTCATTACTTGTTTTGTTAGCAACATAATTAGAAAACAAGCTATCAACCTCCTCTAAAATTTGACTTTCAGTTTGTTTTTCTTTATGCAAAAAGTTTAACCTTTCGCCATATCTATCTCCCCCAATCATAAAATTATACTGACCAGGACCAGTTCCAATAAAACCAATCTCTGAAACATACGGACGACCACAGCCGTTTGGACATCCTGTCATGCGTATTGAAATTTCATCATCTGTAAGTCCATGTTTTTCAAGTAGTGGTTCTATTTTGGTTACTAATTCTGGCAAGTAGCGTTGTGCTTCTGCTAAAGCAAGCGGACATGTGGGTAATGCCACACAAGCCATAGAGCTTTTTCTTAATGCACTTACTTGTTTTTCAATTTCGTGTTTATTAATCAAGGCTTGAACTTTCGCTTTATCACTTTCGCTTATTTCTCCTAAAATTAAATTTTGATTTCCTGTGAAAATAAAATTATTAAGGTGAAGTTGGGCTAATTCATATAAAAATTTCTTTTGATAAGGTTTTACAACGCCATGCTCTACAAACAAAGTATAAAACCATTTTCCCTGATGATTTTTTTCCCAGCCAAAACGATCATTTCTTTCAGTAAACTTGAAAGGTTGTTCTGGTAATAAATCAAAACCAATTCTGCTTTCCAACTCTTTTTTAAACCCTTGTACTGTTAATTTATCTACGGTGTATTTTAATCGAGATAATTTTCTATCTACCCGATTACCAAAATCTCGTTGTATGGTAAGAATTTCATAAACTGCTTTTAAGGTTTTTTCTTCAGTATCTGTAAAACCAACAATACTTCCTAAACGCGAATAGGTATTTGGGTTTCCGTGTGTAGTGGCTAACCCGCCACCCACGGCAATATTGAACCCTTTTAATACATCGTTTTCTATAATTGCTATTAATCCTATGTCATTTGCAAAAACATCTACATCATTTGATGGTGGAATTGCAATAGCAATTTTAAATTTTCGGGGCAAATAACGGTCTTCATACAACGGATCAGCTTCTGCAGATCGGTCATAAATTTTTTCACCATCAATAAACACTTCATAATAAGATTGTGTTTTGGGGAGTAGTAAGGTTGAAATGGTGTCTGCGTACTTATAAATTTGTTGATGAATTGGAGAAATTTGCGGGTGCGAACTCACAATGACATTTCGGTTTACATCACCACAAGCGGCAATTGAATCTAATTTTGCGGTATTAAAAGCTTGAATTGTGGGACGCAATTGATGTTTTAGCAATCCGTGAAGTTGTATTGTTTGTCGTGTGGTAATTTTTAAAGTTCCTGTTCCATATTGTTCTGAAATTTCGTGTGTAGCCATCCATTGTTTTGAAGAAATTACACCGCCAGGAATACGCAAACGAATCATAAATGAATATAATTTGTCTAGTTTTTTTGCGGCTCTTTCTGCTCTTTTATCACGATTGTCTTGCACATACATTCCGTGAAACTTGACTAAAGTTTCATCGTCTGGTCGAACATTTCCTGTGTGATTATCTAATTCTATACTTTCTTTTAAAGTTCCTCTAAGACCATCGCTCTTAGTCTTGATATATTCTACTGCTGATAATTTTTCACTCATATTTTTTTGGTTTAATCATAATGCCTCAAGCTATAAACATATAGTTTTTGCCCGTTACATCATTCTATTTAATATACGTCTTTTTGATATTTTCCTTGATTTTGTAAGTTTTCTAAAATTTCTTTGGCTTGATCTTCAGAAATGTTTCTTTCTTTTGAAATCACTTCTATAATGGATTTTTCTACATCTAAACTCATTGGATTTTTTTGACCACAAATGTAAATACTTGCCCCATTTTCTAACCATAAATTAAATTCTTTTGCTTTTTCTCTAATTCGGTCTTGCACATATATTTTTT
Source organism: Flavobacterium sp. (assembly GCA_036741255.1). Lineage (GTDB taxonomy): Bacteria > Bacteroidota > Bacteroidia > Flavobacteriales > Flavobacteriaceae > Flavobacterium. Next base: position 12,807 of record DAINSR010000016.1, on the reverse strand, counting down.
TCTCTTGATCTCTTGAAAATGCAGTATCTAATTTAGTGAGTACACCTGTGGTAAGCCATTCTTGAATTTCGGTTTGATAATAAAAATCAAGTACGAAATGTTGTTCCCCAAAAAACAACCAATTTTTCCCTTCAGCACCCGTTACATCTCTTTCTGCTAAAAAGCTTCTAAATGGGGCAATTCCTGTACCTGGACCTATCATGATAATATCTGTTTCTTGACTGGGTAATCGGAAATTTTGATTTTTATGGATGTAAAATTCTAAAGGTTCGTTTAAAGGAAAATCGGCTAAAAACTCAGAAGCAAAACCAGCTTTAACTTTTTCCTCTACTTTAAATTTATTCAAGCAAACAGTTAAATGCACTTGACCATCGTGAGCTGCTAAAGACGATGAAATTGAATACAACCTTGGCGAAATAGGCAAAAGCAATTCAATAACCTCTTTTAAGGTTCCTTTTTTAGGTTGGTATTTTTCTATGATATCTATTAAATTTGCCTTTTCTTCAGTAATTTCAATTTCAAATAATTTTGATAAGGCTTCAAGTGATTTTTTTGACAAGCCTCGCACATTTTTATCTGAAAGTATAGAAAAGTTGGTTTCATTAAAATAAGAAGCAATTGTTTTAATTTCTTCTTCTTTGTTTTTTGGAAATACGCCTAAAGCATCTCCGGGTTCATAGCTAATTTGGTCGTCAGATTCTATTTCAATATGATAAGTTTCTTTGTTAGACCCTGTATCATTTAATATTACCTTGTGGGTAATTTTTCCGATATAATTTTTCTTTGCTGGAACTGCCGCAACACTAGGAATTTTTACTTCATTTGTGAGGTGTGAACCAAAATTTTGAAATGCTTTTTGCAAATCGGTTTCCCAAATGGCAACAGCATCTGCAAAATCTACATCTGCTTTTACTAATGGTAATAAACGTTTTGCTCCCTTTTCTACTAAAACCTCATCTAACAAAATTCCTGCATTACAAAACAATGGATAAGAAGAATCTCCAAGGCCTAAAACAGAAAAAGAAAGATTGCTTAAATTTACCGTTGAGGCTTTTAAATTTTCATAAAAGCTCACTGCATTTTGAGGAAATTCTCCTTCCCCTTGTGTGCTGATTACAAAAATGACTAGTGATTCTTTTTCTAACTTTGCAACATCAAATTGAAAAACATCAACAACTTTAGCGTTAATCTTATTTTTTTTGAAAGTTGCTAATAAATTTGAAGCTACTTTTTTAGAATTTCCGGTTTCTGTTCCATAAACTATTAATGGTTTTAGTGCAATAGCTGCGGGAGTTTCTATAGTTGGGATAGTATTTTTAGGTAGATTTTTATCTAAAAACCCAGCTAAATAGCCATTGGTCCAAATAATTTCTTCAGTTGAGGCACTTTGTACCAATTGTTGTAATAATAATAGTTTGTTTTCAGATAGCATTTTGGTAGATATTTTTATGATTATCGAAATAGGATTTGGAAGTATTATCTTCTGTAAACCAAGCGAAATTGTGGTGCAAATTTACCACTTTTCCAATGATTAATAAAGTAGGAACGTACTGAAATTGTGGCAAGATTTTTTGTGTAATTTCATCAAAACTAAACACAAATGTTTTTTGATGAGGTGTTGTAGCTTGTTGTACTACAGCAATTCCTTTAGAGGTATCAATACCACAATTTAAAAGCTTTTTTGACAACACATCTAAACGCTGACCACTCATATAAAAAACTAAGGTATCATCTGTCGTTGCCCAATCGATCCATTGATTTTCTTGTATAGAATTTAAGTCGTACAAAGTTAAAAAACGTACTCCTCTTGAGTATTCTCTTGCTGTTAGCGGAATGCCTGTATAAGCAGCCGCACCAAATGCCGCAGAAACACCTGGAATAATTTCAAACGGAATGTGGCTTTCTTTTACTGCTTGTAATTCGTCTAAAACATTTGAAAACAACGTAGCATCGCCACCTTTTAATCGTAATACTAATTTGTCTTGCTGTGCAAAATCAACTAATAATTTGTTAATGTCACTTTGTGGAGTCCATATTCCTTTAGAACATTGTTTCCCCACATAAATTATCTCAGCATCTTTACGAGCATGCTGTTCAATTAATTCAGGCGACACGAGTCTGTCTGTTAAAATTACATCGGCAGTTTGCAAATATTTTAAGGCTTTAAGGCTAATTAATTCAGGATCGCCAGGACCTGCTCCTGCTAAAATTACTTTTCCCTTTTTTGCCATTTGTATCATGTTATTATTAAAATTAGACACAGAAACGAAGTTTTTTAATCATTTCTAGTAATAAAATTTATTGATTTTTAAAACAATCCGTCTATAGAAAGATAACGTTCTCCTGTATCATAATTAAAGGTTAATATTATAGCATCGTCTGGTAGTGTGCTTATTTTGTTAGCAACGGCAGCTAATGAAGCCCCTGTTGAAATTCCTACAAAAATACCTTCTTGCTTGGCTATGTTTCGGGTATATTCAAAAGCATCTTCTTTAGAAACTTGAATAACCTCATCAATTAAATTTCCGTGATAGTTTTCAGGAATAAAACCCGCACCAATTCCCTGTAATGGATGAGCAGATGGACTGCCACCACTTAAAACTGGGGACAAATCGGGTTCTACTGCAATGACTTTTACATTTGGATATTTAGCTTTTATCACAGATGCAATTCCGGAGATATGCCCCCCAGTTCCCACACCTGTTATGATGTAGTCTAAACCGTTTGGAAAATCCTCTAAAATTTCTTGAGCTGTTGTTTTTTCATGCACTGCCACATTTGCAGGATTTTTAAACTGAGAAGGCGACCAAGCGTTTGGGGTTTGTGAAACTAAAGCTGCGGCTCTTTCAATGGCTCCTTTCATTCCTTTTTCTCGAGGAGTTAAATCAAATTCTGCACCGTAAATAGCCATTATTTTTCTGCGTTCTACACTCATAGATTCTGGCATTACTAAAATTACTTTATAGCCTTTTACTGCCCCCACAAGTGCTAAGCCTATCCCAGTGTTTCCAGATGTTGGTTCAATGATAATACTATTAGGGTTTAATAATCCTTTTGCTTCTGCATCTTCTATCATTGCAAGGGCAATTCTATCTTTAATGCTGTTACCAGGATTTGTACGCTCTAATTTTATAAATACATTTTTATTTGCTCCAAAAAGTTTGTTTAATTTTACAACAGGAGTTTTTCCGATGGTTTCTAATATATTGTTTACTTTCATCTGTAACTATTTTTAATTTTACATTAATTTTTCAATAGTAGTATAGAAAAATACTCTTATTCTCAATATTAGTGAACTATTACCACAGATGCTTCACATCATAGTATTTTTAATATTTATATACTAAAATCAATAATGTTATGGTATTCTGTTTTTGTTTTCACAATAATCTCACTTTTATGATACACTAATGATTGTGCTGGAATAGTTTGCGTAATCCAAACATTTCCTCCAATAATGGCTCCTCTTCCAATAGTTGTTTCTCCGCCTAAAATTGTGGCATTAGCATAAATTATCACATCATCTTCAATAGTGGGATGTCTTTTTTCCTGAGCTTTGTCTTTACTAACACTCAATGCCCCAAGTGTTACACCTTGATATATTTTAACGTTATTGCCAATTTTTGCGGTTTCACCAATAACGATTCCTGTTCCATGGTCTATAAAAAAACGTTTCCCAATATTAGCTCCCGGATGAATTTCAATACCTGTTTTACTGTGTGCCAATTCTGAAAGTACTCGGGGGAGAATTTCTACCTCTTGCTCCCACAATTGATTTGCAATTCTATAAACAAAAATGGCAAAGAATCCAGGGTATGATAGTAACACTTCTGCTCTTGACTTTGCTGCTGGATCAAAATCTAAAATAGCTTCTAAATCTGACAGCAAATCGACGTGTATATCAACTAAACTTTCAAAGAAAACATTTGTAAATTCAAGTTCAGAAACTACTTCTACTTGTTTTAAAAAGGTTTGTAACTCGTTTCTTAAAATCAATTCCTTTTCTTGAAACGAATTGTAGTTTAAACACACTTCTTGTGTACAAAACAGCCAAGCAAATAAATTTTCTAACCAATTATTTGCTTTAGTTTTATCCAGAAAATTGCGTTTTTCTTTCAAATTTCTTTGAAATAACAACTCGCCATTGAAATTAGATTGACTCATTTTTTTAATTTTCTAAAAACATTAAAGCACCCACCGTATTAAAAGTAGTTTCATCAATTAAAATAGCATTTCCAGATTTTGCATTTTTATCAAAAGCATCAAAAAACAAAGGCTGATTTGTTTTTAAAGTTATTTGAGCAATATCGTTTAATTTAATTTCTTCTGTGGGAGTAAACTGCCACTCGTTAATATTCCATTTTTGATTTATGGATTGTACTTTCACTCTCACGTTTTTAAATCTGTGCTGGAGTAAATACGTTTTTCCTAATTGGAGTTGAGCTGTATCTAACCAAGAAATCCACGTATTAATTTGGTTTGCCTCTTTGGGTAATTGATTTGACAACACAATAGAATCACCCCGACTAATATCAATATTGTTTTCAAAATGCAATACCACATTATCGCCTGCTTGTGCCTGTTCAATGGTTTCTAAATTCTTTTCTATTTTTACAATTTTAGTAGTAATTTTTGCAGGTAAAATAGTAATCTCATCGTTTACTTTGTAACTACCACTTAACACTAAACCCGCATAGCCTCTATAGTCGTGATTTTCTTCATCTTTAGGACGAATAACCCATTGTACTTGAAAACGAGATTGAAGATTGATTGTAGATTCAATTTCAATAGTTTCTAATGTTTCTAACAATGCCTTGCCATCATACCACGGTGTGTTACTAGATTTTGTTACAATATTATCACCTAACAAAGCACTCACAGGTACATAGCTAATTTGGTTGTAATTTAATTCTGATTTTATAGTTTCAAAATTATCTTTAATTTTATTATAAATATCTTCAGAATAATCTAATAAATCAATTTTGTTAATGGCAATAATGGCTTTTTTAATTCCCATTAATGAACCAATACTCGCATGACGTTTTGTTTGTTCTGTAATTCCTTTTCTGGCATCAACAAGAATAATTATTAAATCAGAATTTGAAGCACCGGTTATCATGTTTCTGGTATATTGTTCATGCCCTGGAGCGTCTGCAATAATAAATTTTCTGTTTTTAGTTGAAAAATATTTATAAGCAACGTCAATAGTAATTCCTTGCTCTCGTTCTGCCCTGAGTCCGTCTGTTATTAATGATAAATCAATATCTACCCCTTCTTGTTTGGTTTGCTTTTGCAACACCCCAAGTTGATCGGTATGAATACTATCAGAATCATATAAAAGACGCCCTATTAAAGTGCTTTTTCCATCATCAACGTTTCCTGC
>DAINSR010000016.1:0-7414 GCA_036741255.1 Flavobacterium sp. | reverse complement strand
TAAATCGTAATGTGTTCATGTTTTATTTTTTCTTTAAACTTTATGCAACGAGCATCTAGCTGTTTTTTATTAATTATAAAGGGCTTACTGTATTTGGCTAATTATGTATAGCCATTTAAAAATAGCCTTGTTTTTTACGGTCTTCCATGGCAGCTTCAGATAATTGATCATCTAAACGAGTCTGCCCACGTTCACTTATTCGGGTTTGAATAATATCATCAATAATATCTTGAATTGTTGAAGCATCAGAAGGTACTGCGGCTGTGCACGTCATATCGCCCACAGTTCTGTATCGCACTTTTTCTGTAACCACAATATCATGTTCAAGCGGTTGAATAAATTTTGAAGTAGCCACAAGTTTGTCTTGATGTACTATACATTCTCTATGGTGAGCAAAGTATAAACTTGGTAATTCAATATCATATTTTTTAATGTAATTCCACACATCTAATTCGGTCCAATTACTAATTGGAAAAACCCTAACATTATGACCTTTTTGTATTTTACCGTTCAATATATCCCACAATTCCGGACGCTGTAATTTTGGATCCCACTGACCAAAATCGTCCCGAACAGAAAAAATACGTTCTTTAGCTCTTGCTTTTTCTTCATCTCTTCTAGCTCCACCAATACAAGCGTCAAACTGATTATCTTCAATAGCATCTAAAAGAGCGTAAGTTTGTAAGGCATTTCTTGATGGAAAGCGACCCGCTGTTTCTTTTAAATTATATTTTTTAATGCTGTCTTCTACTGACGCAACAATTAATTTTTCTCCAATTTTGTTAGCTAAATAATCTCTAAATTCAATTGCCTCAGGAAAGTTGTGCCCAGTATCAATGTGAACTAAAGGAAAAGGAAATTTTCCAGGGCGAAATGCTTTTAATGCTAAATGCACTAAAACAATTGAATCTTTACCTCCTGAAAATAGTAAGGCCGGTTTTTCAAATTGTGCTGCAGTTTCTCTTAGAATATAGATAGCTTCGTTTTCTAATTGTTCTAAATAATCATTTGTTATTGCCATTTTCTTTATATTTCTGTTTTATATTTTTATTTGTGCAAACCGCATTCTTTTTTTGATGTATCCTCCCACCACCATCTGCCTGCTCTAAAATCCTCATTTGGCTTTAAAGCTCTGGTGCAGGGGGCACAACCTATACTCACAAAATTCTCGTCATGAAGCTTGTTGTAAGGCACTCCAAATTTTTTTAAATAAGCTACAACCTCAGCTGTCGTCCAGTTGATTAACGGATTGTATTTATACAATTGACGGTCTGCATCCCAATCAATTTTTTTTAATGTATTTCTATTTTCAGATTGCTCAGCACGTAATCCTGTTATCCATACTTTAGCACCGTTTAAGGCTCTGCCCAGCGGTTCTACCTTTCTAATGAAACAACACTCCTTTCGCAATTCTACACTGTTGTAAAACGCATTAATTCCGTTTGTGTTTACATAATTCTCTGTTTTTTCAGCGTTTGGATAATAGGCTTTTATCTTTTTATTGTATTGTAACAATGTTTTATCCCACACGGCATAGGTTTCTGCAAATAAGCGACCCGTGTCTAAAGTAAAAACTTCTATGTTTTTAATATTTTGTGAAAAAATACTGTGCGTAATTACTTGATCTTCAATTCCAAAACTGGTTGAAAAAACAATTTTATCGTCAAAATTTTTAGCTAAAAAATTGAGCTCTTGCTCTAGGTTATGGGTTGTTTCTAAAAATTCTATTAACTTTGCATCCATGTTCTTGATATTAAATCATAAAAAAAACCTCTGTTTTTTTCAGAGGTTTTATTGATTATTTTAAAATTTAAAATGGCAATACGTACCTCTGCGGAATTTTCCACATCATTATACACGCATTACACACAATTAAACTCATAATTATTGTTTTATTTCTTGGCAAAATTAGGTTTATTTTTTAAAACACCAAAATAATTAGATTATTTTTCTAAATTTTATTAGTTTAAATACAAATGTTAGTTTTTAAATCTATTATATTTTTTTTTTACCACTTTATTTTCATCAATATCATAAGATGACAAATATTATATTTGATGAGAAAGATAAAACCATAAACTATTAGCTCATGATTAAACAAGTTTTTAAAGGTTCTTTAATAAAATAGTGCTGCTTAAATTGAGGCTAGTTAAACCCAAAATACGCATTAGAAATCTATTACAAACTAAAACTACTTCAAAAATAAGCACTTACTCCTTTTTAAAATGTTAAAATATTATTATATTCCAAAATTTAAAAAAGTCCGTGAGTACTTATTTTTATTGTATTTTTAGCTTTCATTACGAAGTCTAATGCGGATTTTGGGTTAAACGTGTGTCGTTTATGAAAATTGTAAAAATAAAGGCAAGTTAAATAAAGTATTTAATTTAGGATTGGGTTTATTGGAGCATTAGAAAATAAAATATAGTCTCCCCCTTGATTAGAGATGAGTTCTTTCCATAAATTATCTGAACGTTTTGAGAGTATTTTTTCGTGATCTGTGTTTTCTATTATAACCCAATTTTTCTCTTCGAGCTCTGTGGCTAATTGATCTTTTGTCCAGCCACTATAACCCAAGAAAAATCTAATTTCAGTTTTCAAAATTTTATTTTCATTTAACAAATGTTTTAAATCGTCAAAATCACCTCCCCAATAAATACCTGTTGCTATTTCTGTACTTGATTTAATTTTATTTGGAACGGTATGAATAAAATATAAGTTGTCTTGCTCCACTGGACCTCCATTGTAAATGGTTAAATTAGAATTGATTTCAGGAATTAAATCTCCGATTGAAAATTCTAAGGGCTTATTTAATATAAAACCTACACTACCAGATGTGTTGTGTTCTGAGATTAAAATTACTGATTTATTGAAATAACTCTCTTTAATAAAAATGGGTTCTGATATGAGTAGCTTTCCTTTCTTAATTTCTATTGATTTCATAAGGAATTTTTAAAAATAAAAAATCTACAAAAATTATAAACAAGCCACTAATTTATAGCCCGCTTTGTAAAATAATACTACAAATGCATTATTTATTACAGATATATGATTTCAGTCAATTCGTGAATTTGCTTCTAAATTATTTTACAAACTAACACAAAACATATTAATAATGAATTGTTTTATTGTGTTTATTACCAATAAAAAACTGCCTTAAAAATTTAACAATGTCTAACTGATAAATACAGTTTTTATTAAATGGCAAACCAAATTAATAAAATTCCGTAGTATTTAAGATGAAACTAAAATATAACGGAATAACACTATTAAATTTTTAAGGCAGTTTGTAATTTTTATTATTTGTTAACAGAAGCTTCAAATTCTGAACCCGCTTTAAATTTAACTACGCTTTTAGCAGCAATTTTAATAGCTTTTCCTGTTTGAGGATTTCTACCATCTCTTGCTGCTCTTTTTGAAACTGACCATGAGCCAAAACCAACAAGTGAAACTCTTCCGCCTTTTGCTAGTGTACTTTCTACGTTTCCTAAAAATGACTCTAAAGCTAATTTAGCTGCTGCTTTTGTGATACCTGCAGAAGCTGCCATAGCATCAATTAATTCTGATTTGTTCATAATGATGTATTAATTATTGATTAAACTTAAATGAGACACAAATATAACAGAAACAACCTTTAGTACAAGAAAATACGTGTTTTTTTGTTAATAATGTTGATAAAAAGCAACAAATGTTAATAAACAAAGCTTTTTGAACAGATTTTCTACCTTTTTTAAGTTAAAATACCTTAATATTTTTTGAAAATTGCATGCCGTTTAGTAATTCTGTAGTTTGCATTTTCCTTTTCCCTGGCATTTGTAATGATTTTATGTTTAAAAAACCATCTATTGTATAAATCAATAGTTCTTTTTTTTGAATTTTTATGCTTCCAATATCATAATTGTGTACTTGCTTTATAAAATCAACGTCAAATAGCTTTACATTCCATTCGTTTTCTTCATCCTTAAAAAATGTCCAAGCTGCAGGATAAGGATTTAAACCTCTAATTAGATTAAAAATTGACAATCCTGGTTTTGTCCAATCGATTTTGCAATTTTCTTTATTGAGCTTGTATGCCGTTTTTAAATCTTTAGTTTCGGCTTGTTTAATAAGTGTTACGGTTTTTGTTTCAATTTTTGAAAGTGTTTCTAAAACAGCTTCCTTTCCTAAATTCATAAGTCGGTCGTGCAGTTCACCCACGTTTTCTGTATCACTAATAGGAGTTTCTTTTTTTAAAATAATAGCTCCCGTATCAATTTTGTCGTCAATAAAAAAAGTGGTAACCCCTGTTTTAGTTTCTCCGTTTATAATAGCCCAGTTAATGGGTGCTGCACCTCTATATTCTGGCAATAAAGACGCATGAAGATTAAATGTCCCTAGTGGTGGCATATTCCAAACAACTTCAGGAAGCATTCTAAAAGCTACCACAACTTGTACGGTGGCATTAAGATTCTTTAGTTCTGATAAAAAGGTTTCATCCTTTAAATTTGTGGGTTGTAAAAGTGGTAAGTTATTTTGCAAAGCATATTCTTTAACAGCACTTTTACTCATTTTTTGTCCTCTACCAGCAGGCTTGTCTGGGGCAGTAATAACCCCCACAATAGTATAGTTGTTTTTGTAAATGGCATCTAATATTCCCACGGCAAAATCTGGAGTTCCCATGAAAACAATTCTTAATTTATTCATTTTTTAAGGTAGTATTTGTTGTAAGAATCAATAGCAATTTTATCATCTTCAAGCAGCGTTTGAACGGCAAAGATAGTTTCTTGTGTTGAAATGGAGAGCATAGTTTCAATTTCTCTTGAAGAAAGTGCTTGATACCTTAATAATTCTTGAATTTTTTTTGACACATTGTTGTTTTCACTTTTGTCTTTAGATAGGCAGGTAGAACAAATGCCACAGTTAGTATGGCAGACTTCATCAAAATAGTGTAACAAAAGTTGGTTTTTACAAGTAGTTGTATCTTCAATAAAAGCAATCATTTTATTAAACTTTTCTTGCTTTTGTTTATTTTGCATTTCTAAAAACTTGCCCACTCTGTTAATTGTAAAATCATCTTCTCTAACCTCGTTAAATGTAATAGTGCTATCGTTAGAATTGATTTGCAATGTAATAACCCCTATCTGATGCATCTTATGAATACTTTCTAAAACGCGTGATACAGTTGTATTTGATTTTTTTGCAATGAGTGAAGGGTTAATGGATATTTCCATCTCAAAAATCCCTGTGTAAGTTCTTAAAATTGAGGCTATAATTTCTGCATCATTTTGATGTAAACTTAAGTAGCGAATGACTTCTTTGCTAGAAATTTTAAATCTCAAATTAATATTTTCTGAAAATATATTTTGTAATGTTATGATGGCTTGACGATCTAAAAATAAAATGCTGTTATAGGTTTTTAAAAGTGGGAGTTGATATTTGACACAAAATTCATTGATATTAAAAGAAAAACTTTCATTAAACCCTTCTCCATAAGCTACTTGAAAATGAGTATTAAGTTTTAAATATACAACCTTTAAAAAGGCTAAATCTGGCAAGGTTTCAATAAATTGTGATTTAGATATTTTTACATCAGTAGAATTTGTCAGTAGAAATCCAAAAGCTTTTTCGCCATCACGACCAGATCTTCCAACTTCTTGATAATAATTTTCTAAATTTTGGGGTACTTGAAAGTGAACTACCGTTTCTACATCGGGTTTGTCAATACCCATTCCAAAAGCGTTTGTTGCCACAATAATCTGTTTTTTATTTTCCATCCAGAGCAATCTATTTTTTTCTTTTTCTTGATAAGTCATGCCACCATGATAAAAAGTGGACGGAAACCCTAAATTGCTGAGTTGGCTGCTAATTTCAATACAAGATTTTCTATTGTTTACATATACAATAGCCGATTTTTTATTTTTAGTGAAAATTTGCTTTATTTTAGTCAGTTTATCCTCTGTATGTATTACATGATACGATATATTTTTTCGTTCAAATGATTTTTTAAAAACTAATGGATTAATTAACCCTAAATTTTTAATAATATCGTCTTGCACTTTTGCTGTCGCTGTGGCAGTTAGTGCAATAAATGGTGTATTTTGAAAATCATTTTTGAGTTCCGAAATTTTTAAATAAGCAGGTCTAAAATCGTGTCCCCATTGACTCACACAATGCGCTTCATCTATCACAATTAAGGATACTTTTAACTTTTTAATGCGTTCTAAAATCCAATTTTGCTGAAGCCGCTCAGGCGAAAGATATAAAAACTTGTAATTTCCAAATTGGCAATTATCTAATATTTCAATAAGGTCATTTTGACTCACAGCACCCACTAAAGCTTGTGCTTTAATATTTTTTCTTTGAAGATTTTCTACTTGATCTTTCATTAAAGCAATCAATGGCGAAATTACAATACAAATTCCGTCAAGAATCATGGCAGGTATTTGATAGCAAATAGATTTTCCTCCACCCGTTGGGAGCAATACAAAAGTGTCTAAACCTTTTAAAACAGTTTCAATAATTTGCTCTTGCGGCTCTCTAAAATTTTTGTGTTTCCAGTACTTTTGAAGAATTTGGTGGGCTACGGACATGACTGAGTTATAATTTTATAAGATATTTTTGAGGCATTGTAAGTTTTTGTAAATACTAATTTAGCATAGTGATAAAAATAATCATGTTTACAAGTCTATATGCTTTTTTATAAATTGAACTCTTTTTTCTAAGGTATCTTTAGGTATTTCAATGGGTTTGTAACCAAATTTTTTATACGTATGCATGAGGTGTTGTTCTATTAAAACGGCCTGTTCATAAGTTTCATACCGTTCTGCATCTGTTTTATAAATTTCTTCCCAAATTGGTAAAATAAAAATTTTAGAATAAATATATTTTTTACAAGCAGTTTCAAAAAAATAAGGATAATTATTTCCTGTAAAATTCATGTAAGCTAAAACATCGGGGAGGCCTCTATCTAAAAAAACAATGCGTGCATTTTCTTGCTGTGCTTGTTCAAATTGTTTTGTTCTGCCTGCTAATAGTAATTTACTAAACAAAAGTGGTTGTTTTAAGAATAATTGTGCTACACCTCGTTTTTGTGCTTCTCTAATAATTTCTCTTGAAATCTCGGGATAACAACTATATCCCTCTTGTTTTAATTTTTCTAAGAGTGAGGTTTTTCCCGTACCTGGACCTCCCATTAAAACCACTTTTTGTTGTTGCATATTTGTTTTCACTACTAACCGACAAAATATTTTAGGACAAAGGGCTACTTTCTCAAGTTAGCCCTTTTTTTGATACTTTTTGCGTATAAAAACCAAAAGTTATGAGTTTCAAAGATACTGAAAAAAAATATCGGTCATCCGATTTTTAAACAACTAGTTGATTTATTATACCAATAACATTTGTAAAATAGTCCAATAGTTTATGGTATAATGCCGAT
>DAINSR010000015.1:0-17048 GCA_036741255.1 Flavobacterium sp. | reverse complement strand
AGGAGTAAGTGCTTATTTTTGAAGTAGTTTTAGTTTGTAATAGATTTCTAATGCGGATTTTGGGTTTAATATAGTAAATAAAAATATAAGCTTAGTATTTTTATTATTTCATAGATAATTGTATTTTCGCCCTTTAAAAAATAAATACTGTAAAATGGCAATTTTATCAAAAATTAGACAACGTTCGTTTTTCTTAATAGTAGTAATAGCATTAGCACTCTTTTCATTTGTACTTGCTGATATTATAAAGAGTGGCACCTTTGGGTTAGACTCTAAAAATGCAGGGTCTATCAATGGAACCGATATTTTAATGGCAGATTATCAAACTAAAGTAGGTATAGCAGAATCTAACGGTGCAGTGGGTATTCAGGCTTCTAATGGTGTGTGGGATCAAGAAGTAAGAAGTATTATTTTAACAGAACAATTTGATAAACTTGGTTTACGTACAGGACCAGAGCAGCTAATAGCAGTAATAAAACAGAATCAATATTTTGCAAACGACCCAAAGTTTAAAAATGAAGCAGGATTATTTGATGAAAATAAGTTAAAAACTTTCATTAAAACTATGATTGCAAGTCAAAATCCCCAACAAAAAAAGCAATGGGAGTTGTTTGAAAAAGATGCAGAAAGAACATACAAAGAACAACTGTATTTTTCTATGATAAAATCGGGGTTGCAAACTACAACAACCGAGGCAAAAGACTTGTATCAAAATGAAAACAACAAGGTAAATTTTGATTATGTAACACTTCCTTATTCTTCTGTTAATGACGATGAGGCTAAAGTTTCTGATGATGAAATTATAGCATACATGAAAGAAAATAAGAAAAAATATAAATCTGACATAACTGCTGATTTAGAAGTAGTTTTTATTGAAAATAAGCCTTCAAAAGAAGATGAAGAAGCAATGAGAAAGTCAATTGAAGGATTGCTCAACGGAAAAGTTGTTTACAATACACAAACAGGTAAAAACGACACCCTTCCTAGCTTTAGAAATGCAACAAACAATGCAGAATATGTAAATAATAATTCTGATATTAAATTTGATTCTACGTATAAAGCAAAAAAAGACTTACCTTTAGAATATCAAGAACAATTATTTAATCTTGCAAATGGTTCTGTATTTGGTCCTTATGTAGATGGAGGTTACCAAAAATTATCAAAAAAGATAGGCTCAAAATCTGGCTCATCTGTAAAAACCAGTCATATTTTAATTGCTTATGCAGGAGCACAAAGAGCAGATGCAAGCATAAAAAGAACTAAAGAACAAGCAAAAGCATTAGCAAATAGTTTGCTTGCTCAAGCAAAAGCAAATCCAAGTAACTTTGCTTTATTAGCCATCACAAATTCTGATGACCCAGGTTCTAAACAAAATGGTGGCGAATATGACAATGTGATGCCAAATCAAATGGTAAAACCATTTAATGATTATATTTTTAATAATCCCGCTGGTAGTATAGGCGTGGTTGAAACAGAATTTGGTTTTCATGTTATTAAAGTAACAGAAAAGTATGATGCTGTGTTGCTAGCTACTGTGGCACAAAAAATTGAACCATCAGAAACTACAGCTGATGAAAATTATATGAAAGCATCAAAATTTGAAGCAGATGCAAATGAAAAAGAATTTGAAAAAGTGGCTAAAGAAATGGGTTATGAACTTACACCAGTTTCTGGTTTAAAAACGTCTGACGAAAACATTGGAACTATTGGGGCACAAAGAGCAGTTGTTGTGTGGGCTTTTAGTAAAAGTACTGACAACGGCGACATCAAGCGTTTTGATTTGCCAAATGGTTTTCTAATAGCTAAATTAAAAGCTATAAACGATTCTGGTTTGCTTTCAGTGGAAACTGCTAGAAGCTTAGTAGAGCCTATTTTAAAAAACAAGAAAAAAGCTGCTATTATTACTAATAAAATGAAAGGGACTACTTTAGAAGAAGTGTCAAAATCAAGTAAGGCTTCTATTTTACCCGCTACTGGTCTTACAATGCTTGGTGCAAATATACCTAATATTGGTCCTGAACCAAAAGTTGTAGGGAAAGCCTTTGGACTTAAAGCAGGAACAACCTCTGGGCTGATAGAAGGTAATTTTGGCGTTTACATAATTAAAACTAAAGCTATTTCTAAAGCTCCAGAATTGCCAAACTATTTGAGTTATACTAACACACTAAAAACTCAATCACAAGGTATGGCACCTAGCAGGATTTTTGATGCATTAAAAGCTAAAGCAGATATAAGAGATTTAAGAATCAAATAGCCAATAAATTTATTATTGAACATTTATTTTATTATTGAATTTTCCAAATTTTATAGCTTTCATTTAAAAGCAATGTTAGTGTTTTTTTCAAAGAAGTTGCCTAAAAAGTCTATATTTTGTCATTCGAAATTTATTTCAGAATCTAAATATTAATGAAATTTAAACATTTAGAGAAGTTGAGAGGAGTTAGTCTTGATAAAGATTATATTTTTTAGACACCTTCTTTGGTTAAAATAAAATTATATACTGAAAATTGTCTCTATATTTTCTGAAACTTATGTGTGAATTTGCAATTCAAAGAAAATATGCAAAATTTTTTTATTTTTTTATTTGTAAGTACATTTTTGCTCTCGTGTGAAGAAGATACCACTGCGGCAGAAAATAAAAGAATATTAGCAAAAAATAAGGCTACTTTTAGTGTTATTAATGATTCTTGGAATTTGACAGTTCCGCCTGCTTCAGCATTAGTTACAAATGCATTAATCAACTGGAATGCATGGCAACAATTTACTATAGAAGTAAATCAAAAACCTAAAAATAATCTAACAGCCTTTCAATTGAAAACTAAAAATTTATCTTCAAAAATAGATTCATTACAATTTAATATTCCTTTTGAGTTTGATAAACCACAAGTTAAAAGTAGGATATCGGCACTATCTACAAAAATAAAAATGCTAGACACTTATATCCATGTTACCGATGTGCCACAACAAAAAATTAAAACCGTAATTGCCGAAATAAACCTTGAAATTGTGGCTCTTATCAATCAATGCGAAGAAATTATAATTATTAAACAAATACCTCGAGAGGCAGGGGAAGACTACATGATAAAAGCACTAGACACCACCCGAAATGCTAGTAGAGAGATGATGATAGAGAAAATAAAAAGTCAGGATTCACTTCACAATATGTCCAGTAATTTAAAAACTGAAAATCTGAAAAGGTAGCACCTTATTAAAAATAAACAATTTTTTTGAAAACCGACATTGCTCATTCGTATTCTAAATCGGCAAAAGTTAGCATACTTGCCGAAGTTTTAGCACAGCAAAACCAAAAAATTCATGCCAAGGGTTTAATTGGTTCTTCTATCTCATTTGTAATCAAAGCCTTATTTGAAAAAACAGAACTCCCCTTTTTATTGTTGTTTAATGATAAAGAAGAAGCGGCATATTATTTAAACGACTTAGAATTATTGATAAACACGAATGATGTGTTATTTTATCCCAGTTCGTATAGAAGACCTTATCATTTAGAAACAGCGGGAGAGGAAACTGATAATGCTAATGTGTTGCTACGGGCTGAGGTTTTAAACCGAATTAACTCCAGAAAAAAACCTGCCGTTATTGTGTCTTATCCAGAGGCACTTTTTGAAAAAGTTGTTACCCGAAGAGAGCTAGATAAAAACACTCTAAAACTTGCACTAAACGACAAGTTATCAATTGATTTTATAAACGAAACGCTTTTTGAATACCATTTTAAACGGGTTGATTTTGTTACAGAACCCGGAGAGTTTTCTGTTCGTGGTGGAATTATTGATGTTTTTTCCTTTTCAAATGATCATCCTTATAGAATAGAATTTTTTGGAAACGAAATAGACAGTATCAGAAGTTTTGATGTAGAAACCCAACTCTCCATTGAAAAACAAAAAAAAATTACCATTATTCCAAATGTAGAACATAAATTACTAACAGAAAGCAGGGAATCCTTTTTAAATTTCATTAGTGAAAAAACAGTCATCATAACGCAAAACCTGGAAATTGTAGGCACTCAATTAAATAAATTATTTGCAAAAGCAGTTGATGCATTTGATAAAATTTCAAAAGAAATAAAACGGGCAAATCCAGAAGAATTATTTGTAAATGAAGCACAGTTTTTAAAACATTTTTTACAATTTAATAGCATAGAGTTGCACAATACCAGCATTTTAAAAACTACAAAAACAGTTGAATTTCACATACTTCCGCAGCCGTCTTTTAATAAACAATTTGATTTATTGCTTCAAAATTTAGATGAAAATTATCTAAACGGGATAAAAAATTATCTTTTTTGTTCTAATGAAAATCAGGCAAATAGGTTTCATGACATTTTTGAAGACTTGCATCCTGAGGGTATAGATTTTGATAAAAAAAATAAAGCCTATAAAACTGTTGTAGCCTCTATTTACAAAGGATTTATAGATGAAGAGTTACAAGTGGCTTGTTATACAGACCACGAAATTTTTGAACGCTATCATAAATTTAATATAAAAAGTAATTATTCTAAAAAACAAACCCTTACACTAAAAGAACTAACTGCCCTTCAAATAGGCGACTATGTAACCCACATAGACCACGGAATAGGCAAGTTTGGTGGATTGCAGAAAATTGATGTAGAGGGCAAAACACAAGAGGCCATAAAAATTGCTTATGCTGATAATGATATTGTATATGTGAGCATTCATTCCCTTCATAAAATTTCTAAATTTAATGGTAAAGATGGCATTGCCCCAAAAATTTATAAGCTAGGAAGCGGCACCTGGAAAGCATTAAAACAAAAAACTAAAGCCAGAGTAAAACATATTGCCTTTAACTTAATTCAGTTATATGCTAAACGAAGACTTGAAAAAGGATTTCAATATGCTCCAGATAGTTATCTACAAAAAGAGCTAGAGAGTTCGTTTATATATGAAGACACACCAGACCAAGTTAAAGCCACAGCCGATGTAAAAGCTGATATGGAACAAGATCGTCCTATGGATCGATTGGTTTGTGGTGATGTGGGGTTTGGTAAAACTGAAGTTGCCATTAGAGCTGCTTTTAAAGCAGTTGATAACGGAAAACAAGTTGCCGTTTTAGTCCCCACAACTATTTTAGCTTATCAGCATTATCGTACATTTTCTGAGCGATTAAAAGAAATGCCCGTTACCATCAACTATTTAAACCGATTTAGAACTGCAAAAGAAAAAGCCCAAACCATTCAAGAACTAGCCGAAGGTAAGGTAGATATCATTATTGGAACCCATCAATTAGTGAATAAAAATGTAGTTTTTAAAGATTTAGGATTGTTAATTGTAGATGAGGAACAAAAATTTGGGGTAAATGTAAAAGACAAATTAAAAACCATTGCAAACAATATAGATACCCTAACCTTAACAGCAACACCCATCCCTAGAACGTTGCAGTTTTCACTAATGGCAGCCCGAGATTTATCTGTAATTACAACGCCTCCGCCTAATAGGTATCCTATAGAAACTCAGGTAATACGTTTTACTGAAGAACTCATTAGAGATGCTATTAGTTATGAAATACAAAGAAACGGACAGGTCTTTTTTATTAATAACAGAATTGAAAACATTAAAGAAGTAGCAGGATTAATTCAACGCTTAGTGCCCGATGCTCGTGTAGGAATAGGACATGGACAAATGGATGGAAAAAAACTAGAGGAATTAATGCTTGCTTTTATGGAAGGCGAATTTGATGTACTAGTGGCTACAACCATTATAGAAAGTGGTTTAGATGTACCTAATGCCAATACTATTTTTGTTAATAATGCTCATAATTTTGGATTATCAGACTTGCATCAAATGCGAGGTCGTGTGGGAAGAAGCAATAAAAAAGCCTTTTGTTATTTTATTACACCGCCTTATTCAATGATGACCAGCGAAGCTCAAAAACGCATTACCGCCCTGGAACAATTTAGCGAACTGGGTAGTGGTTTTAATATAGCCATGAAAGATTTAGAAATTAGAGGAGCTGGAGATTTACTAGGAGGTGAACAAAGTGGTTTTATAAACGATATAGGTTTTGATACCTATCAAAAAATTATGAATGAAGCCATAGACGAATTAAAAGAAAATGAGTTTAAAGAGCTTTACGAAGCCGATAATAATATAGAAACAAAAGAGTTTGTAAAAGATATTTTAATTGACGCCGATTTTGAATTGCTTTTTCCAGATGATTATATCAACAGTGTTTCTGAACGATTAGTTTTGTATAACGAGTTAGGTACTTTAAAAACAGAAGAACAGCTTTTGCTTTTTGAACAAAAACTAATGGATAGATTTGGTCCCTTGCCCAAGCAAGCCATGGATTTGTTAAAAAGTGTGCGTATTAAATGGATAGCATCAAAAATTGGAATTGAAAAACTTATTATGAAGCAAGGTAAAATGATGGGTTATTTTATTAGCGACCAGCAATCTAATTTTTATCAATCTAATCGTTTTTTAAAAGTAATGCAGTTTGTACAACAAAATGGCAATTTATGTAAAATTAAAGAAAAAGAAACTAAAAATGGTTTACGTTTACTACTCACTTTTGAACAGGTAAAATCCGTAAATAAAGCATTAGAATTGCTAAAAATGATTTAGATTTTAACTACAAGACACCTCTAAATGAAACATTGAAAGGTATCAAAGAATTGTTTTAATTTCATTTACAAGTATAACTTATCCTATTAACTGTGCAAATAAATCTTCTTTTTCATTCAAATAATGAAATTCAAAACCTTTTTCTTTCATTTTAACCTGAATAGGCATTATATCGGCTTTGTTTTTAAGTTCTAATCCCACAATAACAGGTCCTGATTCCTTGTTGTTTTTTTGTTTAAATTGAAAATAGGTAATGTCATCGTCATTGCCTAAGATGTTATTTACAAACTCTTTTAATGCTCCCGGCCGTTGTGGAAATTGAATTAAAAAATAATGTTTAAGACCTTCATACAATAACGAACGCTCTTTAATTTCTGCAGTACGTTCAATATCGTTATTGCTACCACTCACAATACATACCACATTTTTGCCTTTTATTTTATCTTTATAAAAATCAAGAGCCGCAATGGTTAAAGCTCCAGCGGGTTCTACCACCATAGCTTCTTCATTGTAGAGTTGCAAAATTGTTGAACACACTTTGCCCTCTGGAACTAAAATAATATCGTCTAAGTTTTTTTGACAAATATTGAAATTAAGGTTCCCCACTTGTTTTACGGCAGCACCATCTACAAATTTATCAATAACATCAAGCCTTGTATTGACACCGTTTTCAATGGAAGTTTTCATAGATGGAGCTCCTTCTGGTTCTACTCCAATGATTTTTGTGTGTGGACTCATTTTTTTAAAAACAACAGAAAGTCCAGAGGCTAGTCCGCCACCGCCTATTGGTACAAAAACATAATCAATGGGCGTTGTAGCATCTTCTAAAATTTCTAAACCTACAGTTCCTTGACCTGCAATTACTTTTTCATCATCAAATGGATGAATAAAAATTTTATTTTCTAAAACACACACTTGATTTGCAGTAGCGTAGGCATCGTCAAAAGTATCGCCTGTGAGCACAATTTCAACAAACTCTTTTCCAAATATTTTAACTTGATTTATTTTTTGTTTAGGGGTAGTTTTAGGCATAAATATTTTTCCTTCCACTTGCAATAAATGACAAGAATAAGCTACGCCTTGAGCGTGATTCCCTGCACTGGCACAAACAATTCCTTGTTTTCTCTCAGTATCTGTTAACGCACTCATTTTATTGTATGCACCTCTAATTTTATAAGAGCGAACTACCTGAAGGTCTTCTCTTTTTAAAAAAATAGAACAATCAAAATTATCTGATAAATTTCGATTTGGAAATAATGGGGTTGGATAAATAACTCCTTTAAATTTATTTTTAGCTAAAACAACTTGTTCAAATAAATCTGAATTGGTTTCCATGTATTATAAAAATTTATTTAAAGACTCTAAGTAGGCAATAGCGGAGGCCTTTACAATATCCGTATTAAAACCATAACCAGAGTATGCTTTCCCTTCGTAAACTAATCTAGTAGTTACTTTGCATACATCGTTACTTCCGCCATGCATAGCTTGAATTGAAAATTCGTCTAATACAATGTTTTTATTTATAATTTTTAAAATAGCATTTATTGAAGCATCTACAGGTCCATTTCCTGTTGCAGTAGCTTCATGCTCTGTGTCGCCATGCTGTAGCTTTATAGTGGAAACAGGTTCTTCTTTATCTCCACAAACAATATGAATATAATTAAGTTTATATTCTGTGGAAGAGCTTGTTTTTTGATTATTGGTTAATAATTGTAATAAATCATCATCGTTTATTTCTTTTTTCTCATCTGCAATTTTTAAGAAATTTGTATAAATTTCGTCTAAATTTATTTTCCCTTCGTCATAGCCTAATCGTTCTAAATGATGTTTTAAAGCATGACGTCCACTGCGTGCTGTTAATATAATGTCAGATTGGTTTAGTCCAATGTCTTCTGGATTTATAATTTCATAATTTTCTCTATGTTTTAAAAATCCATCTTGATGAATTCCAGAGCTGTGTGCAAAAGCATTTTTACCCACAATAGCTTTGTTAGGTTGCACAGGCATTCGCATCATTCTACTCACCATAGTGCTAATATCTGAAAGATGTTTGCTGTTAATGTTAGTATGAAGATTTAGATGATGATGTGTTTTTAAAATCATAGCAACTTCTTCAAGAGCGGTATTTCCTGCACGTTCACCAATTCCGTTTATGGTGCATTCTACCTGCCTTGCTCCGTTTAAAATACCCGCCATAGAATTTGCTGTAGCTAAACCTAAATCGTTATGGCAATGAACAGAAATAATGGCTTGGTCTATATTTCTTACGTTTTCTTTTAAGTATAATATCTTTTTTCCATAATCTTCTGGCAAGCAGTAGCCATTAGTATCTGGTATGTTTACAACTGTTGCCCCTGCCGCAATAACGGCTTCTATCATTTTTGCTAAAAATACATTGTCTGCTCGTCCAGCATCCTCGGCATAAAACTCTACATCTTCCACAAATTTTTTAGCATATTTTACAGCATCAACCGCCCGAACTAAAATTTCTTCACGAGTGCTGTTAAACTTATATTTGATGTGCATATCAGACGCTCCAATACCTGTGTGAATTCTTGGGTGTTTTGCATATTTTAAGGCTTCCGCGGCAGCATCAATATCGCCTTTATTTGCTCTGGTTAATGCACAAATAGTAGGATTTTTTACTGCTTTTGATAATTCTACTACACTTTGAAAATCACCTGGACTAGATATAGGAAATCCAGCTTCAATTACATCAACTCCTAAAAACTCCAACTCTTTTGCTATTTTGATTTTTTCAGTTGTGTTTAGTTGACAACCTGGTACTTGTTCACCATCTCTAAGGGTAGTGTCAAAAACAAAGATTCTATTTTTATCGTGTAACATTTTTTATATTTTATTTAAGATTCCTTAATGTATTTAATATTAATTCGCCTATTTCTTTAGTTCCAAGAATTTTCTCTTTGTTTGTACTAGCATCAGCAATATCAGTTGTTCTATATCCTTGTTTTAGTACCTCTTTGATTGAATTTATTATAAGTTTAGGTTCTTCTGTGAGTCCAAAACTAATTTCTAACATTAATGCCACAGATAAAACAGATGCCATGGGATTAGCAATATTTTTTCCTGCAATATCATGGGCAGAACCATGGATGGGTTCATAAAAACCTACATTATTTCCCACAGATGCAGACGCTAGCATACCCATGGAGCCTGTTATTTGTGAGGCTTCATCTGTTAAAATATCTCCAAATAAATTTCCTGTTACAATAACATCAAATTGCTTTGGGTTTTTAATAAGTTGCATAGCTGCATTGTCAATAAACAAATGCTCTACGGCTACATCTGGATATTGTTTTGAAATTTCTTGTATGGTTTCTCTCCACAATCTTGAGCTTTCTAGCACGTTTGCCTTATCCACTGAGCATAATTTTTTAGACCTTTTTTGGGCTGCTGCAAATGCCTTATGGGCAATTCTTTCTACTTCAAATCGGTGATAAATCATTAAATCAGATGCCGTATTAGTGTCATTAGATCTATTTTTTTCTCCAAAATAAACATCTCCAGTGAGTTCTCTAAAAAACAAAATATCTGTTCCTGCAAGTACTTCTGGTTTTATGCTTGAGGCGTGCAAGAGTTCGTCAAATAATAGAATTGGTCTTAAATTGGCATATAAATCAAGTTCTTTTCTAATTTTTAATAATCCCTGCTCGGGTCTTATTTTTAATGACGGATCGTTGTCATATTTTGCATGTCCCACCGCTCCAAAAAGTATTGCGTCTGAGTTGTTTGCTTTTTGCAAGGTTTCATCTGGTAATGGATTGTTTGTTGCTTCAATTGCAGCATGTCCCATTAGTGCGTGATCTAATGTAAAATTGTGATTAAAAAGTGTTCCTATTTCCTCTAAAACTGCCTTTCCCACTGCCGTAACTTCGGTTCCAATACCATCTCCTGGAATGATGAGGATTTTTTTTGTAATACTCATTTTAGTTTTTATTTATGTTGATTTTCGTATTGAAGGATTTGTTCTTTGTGATTTAAGATAAAATCAATATCATCAAAACCATTAATAAGACATGTTTTTTTGTAGGGGTTAATTTCAAAGTTCTCACTTCTTTGAGTTGCTTCTATGGTAACTTTTTGATTTTCTAAATCAACGGTTAGTGTTTCTAAAGGATTTTTATAAACAATTTCAAAAATATCATTTAAAAATTCATCGCTTACTTGTATGGGAAGTATTCCATTATTGAGAGCGTTACCTTTAAAAATATCGGCAAAAAAGCTACTAATAATTACATCAAAACCATAATCTTGTAATGCCCAAGCGGCGTGTTCTCGACTGCTACCACAACCAAAATTTTTTCCTGCAACTAAAATTTTACCCTCAAAGGTTTTGTTGTTTAATACAAAATCAGGTTTTGGTTTCATGTCCACATCATAACGCCAATCTGTAAATAGTTTTTCACCAAAACCTTCGCGAGTTGTTGCTTTTAAAAAACGAGCCGGAATTATTTGATCAGTATCTATATTTTCAATGGGTAGAGGAATTACTCTTGAATTTATTTTATTAAATTTTTTCATCAGTGTTTATGAGATATTGTTTTTTAATCGATTCCTAATAGCAATTTAGGTAAAACACCCATAATTTTTTTATGGGGGCTTCATCATTATTAATTTAAGTAAGAACTAACATCGGTTATTTTACCAGTTATTGCAACAATTGCAGCCGTAGTTGGACTCACTAATAGCGTTCTTGCGTTTTGACCTTGTCTTCCTTCAAAGTTTCTGTTTGATGTAGATACGCAATATTTCTCAGCCGGAATTTTATCGTCATTCATGCCTAAACAAGCACTACATCCTGGCTCACGCAATTGAAAACCAGCATCTTCAAAAATTTTATCTAAACCTTCTTGTTTTGCTTGATTTTCTACTTGTTTAGAACCTGGAACAATCCACACAATTACATCTTTAGCTTTTTGTTTTCCTTTTACTAACTGGGCAACAATTCTTAAATCTTCAATTCTTGAATTTGTACACGAGCCTATAAAAACATAATCTATTTTTGTTTCTAAAAGGGACGCATTTTCTTTAAAACCCATATAATTTAAGGCTTTTTCAAAAGAAGCCTTTTCAGATTCTGGCTGTGATTCTATAAGAGGAATGCTAGCATTAACGGGCATTCCCATGCCTGGGTTTGTGCCATAAGTAATCATAGGAAAAATATCCTCTGCCTTATAAAAAAGTTCTTTATCAAAAACAGCATCAACATCACTATATAATGTTTTCCATTTTGCTAATGATTTTTCCCATTCTTCTCCTTTAGGAGCAAATTCTCTTCCTTTTATATAGTCAAAAGTTATTTCATCTGGAGCAATCAATCCGCCTTTAGCACCCATTTCTATACTCATGTTGCAAATAGTCATTCGGGCTTCCATGCTCAATGATTTTATAGTACTACCCATAAATTCAATAAAATATCCTGTTCCTCCTGCGGCAGATATTTTTGAAATGATATGTAAAATAATATCTTTTGCGGTTACACCTTTATTAAGTTTGCCATTGACTTCAATTTTTAATTTTTTTGGCTTTTGTAATAACAAGCATTGAGTTGCCATTACTTGTTCCACCTGTGATGTTCCTATCCCAAAAGCTATACATCCAAAAGCCCCGTGCGTAGAGGTGTGACTATCACCACACACTATGGTTGCTCCAGGTTGTGTTATTCCTAATTCTGGACCTATTACATGAACAATTCCTTGAAAAGGGTGTCCTAATCCATATAATTCTACCCCAAAATCGGCACAATTTTGAGTAAGCATATCAACTTGCAAACGAGACAATTCGTCTTTAATGGGTAAATGTTGATTTAATGTAGGCACATTATGATCTGCAGTAGCAACAATTTGTTTGGGTCTAAAAACGGGTAAGTTTCTTTCTCTCAAACCATTAAATGCTTGCGGACTTGTTACTTCATGTATAAAATGGGTATCAATATATAAGATGTCAGGAAAACCCGCTTCACTTTTTACAACATGAGAATTCCAAATTTTATCTAATAATGTTTTTGACATAATTTTTTATTTATTCAACAATTTTTTTCATAGCAGTCATGGCAGCTCTTAACTCAGCACCACAAATTTCAATAGAATGGTTTCTAATAGCTGCGTTTACTTTTACGAGTTCAAAATTATCAACTGAAACAGCATTTGAATGATTAAAGTTTTTTCCTATTAAATGAGTGTCAATTTTTTTCATAAAATCTGCTAAAAGAGGTTTACAAGCATGGTCAAACAAGTAACATCCATATTCTGCAGTGTCAGAAATTACTCTATTCATTTCAAATAATTTTTTTCTAGCAATAGTATTTGCAATAAGAGGTGTTTCATGCAACGATTCATAATAAGCAGATTCGTTTTTAATGCCTGATAGCGTCATGGTTTCATAAGCTAACTCAACACCCGCTTTTACAAAAGCTACCATAAGAGTGGCATTGTCAAAATATTCTTGTTCGCTAATATTTTGATCACCCGCTTTTGTTTTTTCAAAATTTGTTTGCCCGGTTGCCTCTCTCCAAGCTAGTAAATTTGCATCGCCGTTTGCCCAGTCTTTCATCATCGTTTCAGAAAAATGACCGCTCAAAATATCGTCCATGTGCTTAGTAAACAAAGGATTCATAAGTTGTTTTAGTTCTTCGGCTAGTTTAAAAGCTTCAATCTTTGCAGGATTTGACAGTCGATCCATCATGTTTGTAATACCACCAATTTTTAAAGCTTCAGTAATTACTTCCCATCCATATTGTACCAGTTTAGAAGCATATCCTGCATCTATTCCTTTTTCCACCATTTTGTCAAAACACAAAATAGAACCAGTTTGTAACAACCCACACAAAATAGTTTGCTCACCCATTAAATCAGATTTTACTTCAGCCACAAACGAAGACAATAAAACCCCTGCTCTGTGTCCGCCAGTTCCCACACAATAAGCTTTTGCAATTTCTAAACCATCACCATTAGGGTCATTATCAGCATGAACTGCAATTAATGTGGGTACTCCAAAACCTCTTAAATACTCCGCTCTCACCTCAGATGCTGGCGATTTTGGGGCAATCATCACAACCGTAATATCTTCTCTAATTTTAACCCCTTCCTCCACAATATTAAAGCCATGTGAATAAGATAAACAAGCTCCTTTTTTCATTAAAGGAACTACTTTTTCTACCACAGATGTATGTTGTTTGTCTGGTGCCAAGTTTGAAACTAAATCAGCAGTAGGAATTATTTCTTCAAACGAACCCACCTCAAAACCGTTTTCCACCGCATTTACATAGGAAGCTCTTTTAGATTCAATAGCCTCGTTTCTAAGGGCATAAGCAACGTGCAATCCACTATCACGCAGGTTTAAACCCTGAGCTAAGCCTTGAGCCCCACAGCCAATAATTACAATTTTCTTCCCTCTTAATTTTTCTACACCATTTGAAAAGGCAGCGTTTTCCATAAAATCGCATTTGCCTAATTCTTGAACTTTTTTTCTATGCGGTAATGAGTTAAAATAATTTGACATTTTTTTTTATTTAATTGTTTTATTTAAAGTTATTTAAAAGCTAATCCAGCTATTCGTTACAAGCTTTTTTTGTGGTTTTTAGTTTTTTTAAGACTATAAAGAGCTTCTTGGGTCGCTTTTATAATCTTAAAAAACGTAAAAAAACCACCAAAAAAAGGCTTTTCACTACTATCTGGGCTAAACATTGATTTAATTTATCATAATTACATTTGAAATATCTTACTTTTCAAACTTAAAAATTCGTTGTTAATAGGCGACTTTAAAGGATCATTTTTTTCCATATTTAATATTTTTTTATGAACCCCTTCGCTTGATTTTATAATGGCAATTCTTGAACTTCTCACAAATTCAATTAATCCATATTTGGCTAATTCTTTGAGCAATTTATTAATTTCCTCGTTTTGTCCTGTGGTTTCAAAAACAGTATAATCATCTCTAATAACCACTACATTAGCACCAAATTCTCTTAAAAGACGTTCTACCTTAACTTCTTTCATAATAACCGAAGTAGGCACTTTATACAATGCCATTTGTTGCCAAATAATTTCGTCGTTTGTGTTGTTAAATACTTTAAAAACATCAACAATTTTTTCAATTTGACGCACCACGTTTTTTACAACATCTTCAGACTCGTTAATAACAATTGTAAATCTATAAATATTTTCAATTTCACTGGGCGAAGAATTAAAGCTTTCTAAACTAATTTTTCTTCTTGAAAAAATAATAGAAATTTTACTCAATACTCCCACATGATTTTCCGTATATACGGACAAGGTATGTTCTTGTTTCATCTGTTTTTAAATATTGTTTTTAATGATTTGGCAACACCATTTAGAAACACCCACAATCATACTCCCGCTTTTTAGTAACTATTATCATGGGTGTTTGATCTTATATTTCTTCTTTGCTTAATACAATTTCTGCTACTCCTTTTCCTTGAGGCACCATAGGAAAAACATTGTCTTGATGTTTAACCGCTATTTCTAGCAAATATGATTCTGGGAAATCAAGCATTTCTTTTATGGCAGATTTTAACTCCTCTCGAGCCGAAACATGTTTAGCCTGAATTGAATATGCCTGAGCCACTTTAACAAAATCAGGACTGTGAATATCCGTAAATGAATACCGCTTTTCATGAAACAATTCTTGCCACTGCCTTACCATGCCCAAAAAACTATTGTTTAAAATAAGAATCTTTACATTAGTTTTAAACTGCATAATTGTCCCCAGTTCTTGAATGTTCATTTGAGCACCACCATCGCCCATTATCGCTACCACTTGTCTTTCTGGTGCACCTAGTTTTGCTCCAATAGCAGCTGGGAGTGCAAATCCCATGGTGCCAAGCCCACCACTGGTAATATTGCTTCTTGATAAGTTTTGTTTAGCATATCTACACGCCACCATCTGGTGTTGTCCCACATCAGTAACAATTACAGCTTCGCCATTTGTTAATTCATTTAAAACTTTTAAAACTTCCGCCATGGTAAGTTCGCCCTCATCAGGATTAAGTTCTTTATTAATGACTAAAGCCGTTTCCTTTTCTTTTTTTTCATTAAATGCTGCAAACCACTCAGGGTGTGTTTTTTTCTCCACTAATTCAGTAAGTAAAGGTAAGGTTTCTTTACAGTTACCCCATATACCCACAGTAGTTTTAACGTTTTTATCTATCTCTGCGGGGTCAATATCTAAATGAATAACTTTGGCTTGTTTTGCATATTTGTCTAACCTTCCCGTTACCATATCATCAAAACGCATCCCCACAGCGATTAACACATCACATTCATTAGTTAAATAGTTGGGCGCATAATTCCCGTGCATTCCCAGCATTCCCACACTCAAGGGATGATCTGTGGGTATGGCACTCATTCCCATAATAGTCCATGCCGTTGGGATTCCTGCTTTTTCAATAAAGGCAAGAAATTCTTGCTCAGCATTTCCTAAAATTACCCCCTGACCAAAAATTACAAAGGGCTTTTTAGCTTGATTAATTAAAGTTGCTGCTTGTTCAATATATTCATTTCTAACAATGGGTTCTGGCCTATAGCTTCTGATATGAATACATTTTCTATAACCCCCATATTCAAAAAGTTGCAGTTGTGCATTTTTAGTAATATCAATTAATACAGGACCTGGTCTTCCAGATTTTGCAATATAAAAAGCTTTTGCAATAATTTCAGGAATTTCGTTTGCATCTGTAATTTGATAATTCCATTTTGTAACAGGCATCGTAATATTTATAATGTCTGTTTCTTGAAAAGCGTCTGTTCCTAATAAATGAGCAAACACTTGTCCGGTAATACAAACTAGTGGCGTAGAGTCTATCTGGGCATCGGCTAAACCCGTTACTAAATTAGTAGCTCCTGGTCCGCTGGTTGCAAAAACAACACCTGTTTTTCCGCTTACTCTTGCAAAGCCTTGAGCAGCATGTATAGCCCCTTGTTCGTGCCTCACTAATATGTGACTAACAGATTCGTTAAAATCATAAAGTGCGTCATAAATGGGCATTATAGCACCACCTGGGTATCCAAATATAGTGGTAACATCCTCTGATAAAAGAGCATCAATAACAGCTAAACTTCCTGAAGTTGTATGCGTTTTTTTTGATGTATTTTCAATTGCGTTTTTTTCTGTTGTTTCCATAAGGTATTAATTTTCGTCTGTAACACAGCCCTCAGATGCATCGGTTACTAATTTTAAATATTTATATAAAACTCCATGAGAAACTTTTGGTTTTGGCTGAACAAATAATTTGCGTCTGCTTTCTAATTCTTCAGCAGTTATTGCTAAATGAATGGAATTATTGACGGCATCAAGCTCAATTAAATCGCCATCTTTTACTAAGGCAATAGTACCGCCATCATAAGCTTCTGGAGCAATATGCCCCACCACAAAACCATGTGTGCCACCACTAAATCTTCCGTCTGTTAT